>CAMFSN010000008.1 GCA_945983015.1 uncultured Bacteroidales bacterium | reverse complement strand
GATAGGAGTCCGTCTCGTGGGCTCGGAGATGTGTATAAGAGACAGGTTTAGGCTGTGGAAATGTGGATAACTTTAAATCTTCATTGAAAGTCAAGTTTTTACGAAGAAAGTGATGTTTGATAACTTGTGGATAAAGTGAGGAATTTATTGTGGAAAACTTTCAGGTCTAAGTTATCCACATAGTTTTGCACAGGTTTTCCACAGCTTTATTAACAATTTTTATGGTGATAGACAGTAAGGCTTCAAGTCTTCTAAAAAGCAGGATAAAAAGTGGAGAGGAAGTATTCTGCCGTTCCCTGTTTTTCTCCGCCAGATGGTTCGTTTTCAGTCAATGCGCAGACAAAGGACTGCATCTGATAGTACTTCCGGATAGAGATAGTGCCGAGTATTGCGCTTCGGATTTGTATAATCTGATAGACCCCGATAAAGTCTATTTTCTACCGGATTCAGGCTCAGGGGTAGAGAGAAGCAATTATAAATCCACCCTTAAGGTTCAGAGAACCACCGCCATTCAAAGCATTTTGAATTACAAGCAGGACGAACTCTGCGTTCTAGTCAGCTTTCCTGAGGCTCTTGATGAACTCATTCCGGCCACAAAGTCCATCTCGACTTCCCAGTTCGAAATCCGTAAGGGAGATGAAATTTCTCACGAGAAGATAATCCAGACACTTTTCGACTCCGGTTTCGAAAGGGTGGACTTCGTCTCAGCCCCAGGCCAATTTGCCGTTCGTGGCAGCATCATAGACTTCTTCTCCTACTCTAACAACGAAGCTTTCCGCCTCTCCTTTTGGGGAGATGAAATAGAGCACATACACGTCTTCGACTGTAACACCCAGTTATCCAAATCTGAATGTGACAGCGCCTGGATAATGTCCGACATCCTCTGCGAGGAGAGCGAAGGAGGACAAAGCATTTTACAGACATTGGCTAAGGACAGCGTAATATGGTTCGATTCCTTCGATATGTATAAGGACAGGGATTTTATAAAATACTCTTCTTCTTATGCCAATGTTTATTTAGACCTCCCTCTATGCAAAGCGAAGGACGCAACTCCCCTGCTCTTTCATATTCAACCCCAGCCTGTATTTAACAAGAACTTCGAACTTCTCTGCGCCGATATCAGAGGCCGGCTTGAACAGGGCTACAAAGTAAAGGTCTTCTGTGAAAAGCAATCCCAGGCTGACAGGATAGTCAGCATTTTGGAGGAAGAACTCTGTCCTTTGCCGGAATTCGTTATAGGGAAAAACATACATAAGGGATTCATAGACAGTGAGGACAAGATATGCTGCTATTCCGATCACGAGATATTTGAGCGTTTTCACAGGGCCCTGCTTCGCCGTACGGTCGAAAAGAGTGAACAACTCACGGTAAACGATTTGGCATCCTTTAACATAGGTGATTACATAGTGCACATAGATCACGGCGTAGGAGTATTCGGTGGACTGGTGAGGATAAAGGATGATATGGGCCGCTTCAAGGAGGTGGTAAAACTCATATATAAGGACGGAGACGTGGTCTTCGTATCCGTACACGGACTGCACAAAATATCCCGCTACCGCAGTAAGGACGGAGAGGTTCCGAAAGTTAACAAACTTGGCTCAAAGACTTGGCAGACACTGAAAAACAATACCAAGAGCAAGCTTAAGGACATAGCCAAGGACCTCATCCAACTCTACGCCAAGCGCCGTGCCTCCAAGGGCTTTGCCTTTTCAGCCGATTCTTATCTTCAGGACGAGTTGGAGTCTTCCTTTATGTATGAGGATACTCCTGACCAGGAGGAAGCCACCAGGGCTATGAAAAGGGATATGGAGGATACCCCTCCTATGGACAGGCTCATCTGCGGGGACGTGGGCTTCGGAAAGACGGAGGTGGCGATAAGAGGGGCGTTCAAGGCCGCAACGGATGGAAAGCAGGTGGCGGTGCTGGTGCCGACAACCATATTGGCATTACAACATTATAAGACCTTCGTAAGCAGGCTTGCCAATCTGCCTTGCAGGGTAGATTATGTCAGCAGGCTCAGAAGCGCAAAGGAGATAGCTGAAATTAAGAAGGAGCTGAAGGAAGGGAGAATAGATATCCTGATAGGAACTCATAAAATATTATCTAAAGAATTTGAGTTCAAGGACTTGGGCTTGTTGATAATAGACGAGGAACAGAAATTCGGCGTGGCGGCAAAGGAGAAGTTGAGACAGCTTCAGTCCAGTATCGACACCCTTACCCTTACAGCCACCCCTATTCCGAGAACCCTCCAGTTCTCCCTTATGGGAGCCCGGGATTTGAGTATCATATCCACTCCGCCACCTAACAGGATTCCGGTGCAGACAGAGATTATTATCTTTGAGGAGAAAGAGATAAGGTCTATTCTGGAATACGAACTAAAGCGAGGAGGTCAGATATTCTTCCTGCATAACAGGGTGGAACAACTTCCTGCCATAGAAGACATACTGCATCGTCTCGAACCAGATATGAGAATCTGTGTGGCTCACGGACAGATGCCTCCTAAAGTATTGGAAGATAAGATACTGAGCTTTATGGAAGGGGAGTATGACCTGCTTTTGTGCACCACTATCATAGAGAATGGACTGGACATTCCAAATGCGAATACCATCATTATCAACCAGGCTCAGAATTTCGGACTCAGTGATCTGCATCAACTTAGAGGAAGGGTCGGGCGAAGTAATAAAAAGGCTTTCTGCTATCTGATAGTGCCTCCTCTGTCTTCCGTAACGGAGGATGCTAGAAAGAGACTAAAGGCCATAGAGGAGTTCTCAGACCTGGGCAGCGGCTTTAACATAGCTATGCAAGACCTGGATATAAGAGGAGCCGGAAACCTGCTTGGGGCAGAACAGAGCGGCTTCATTATGGATATGGGTTATGAGACCTATCAGAAGATACTCTCCGAGGCTATGGAGGAGTTAGGAATGGAGACAGGCAATATTATTCCTGCGGGCCGAAGGAAATTTTCTTCAGACTGTAGTGTGGAGACAGACCAGCAGGCTTTGATTCCAGATGATTATCTGGATATCAGCTCTGAGAAGATAAGGATTTACAAGCAATTGGATTCCTTCTTTGATGAAAGGGAGATAGACCGGCTCCTGTCTCAACTCAAGGACCGTTTCGGAGACTATCCTCCACAGGTGGAGAATCTCTTTAATGTAGTGAAAGTCAGAAATCTGGGCCAAAGCCTTGGCTTCGAAAAGATTATTATAAAGAACGGGATGCTGATATGTTTCTTTATAGCTGATTCCCAATCTCCATATTATACGAGCGAAGCTTTCGCCAGCCTTTTGAATAAGATTAATTCTTCCAAATTCACTTTGAAACAAAGCGAAGGCAGGTTGAAAATCATCACCAGGGGCATACTTTCGACAGGAGCTGCACTCGAGGCATTGAAGAAATTGCAATAATTTATTAAATTTGCGGGCTTTAATATTGATTTATGTCGAATTTGTTGATTGAAATGGGTAACACAGCCTTGAAGGCAGTCTGGGCAGAAGGGGAGACCTTAGGCCGGACCATACGCTATCAGGGAGAGAAAGTTATCGAGTTCATTCAGCATCTTACCGAAAAGGAAAAACCGGAAGTACTGGTCTTGGCTTCGGTGAGGGACATATCGCTTCAGGATGAGAATGTCTTGAATTCTCTGTGTCATCAGTTGGTACTGATAGATAAGAACCATCCCGCATTACTCAGAGCTTATGGCCTTCCTGAGTATTTGAGCCCAGACAGAGCTGCCGGCATCATAGCCGCCAGGAAGCTGTTCTCCGGAAAAGAGTGTCTGCTCTTTGATTTCGGGACTATTCTGTCTATAGATTTCATCGAGGCTGATGGCTCTTACAGCGGAGGAAATGTATCTTTGGGATGTAGAACCAGGTTTAAGGCTTTAAACCGTTACGCTAAGAACCTGCCGCTGGTAAATACCCCTAAGACGCTGGGATTTTTAGGTAACACGGCAGTATCCGGAATAGAAAACGGAGTGATTCTGGGCATAAAGTTTGAGGTGGACGCCTACATCGCTTCAAAACCCGACAGTGTGATCATTTTCACTGGCGGGGATGCCAATTTGTTTGTACGTTACACTTCCAAATCTGTTTTCGTGGTTAATAACCTCGTACTGATGGGTTTGGCAGTAATATCGATGGATTATGAGAAAAACTGGAATTCTTAAATTGCTTTGCGTTTCCCTGCTGTTTTCAGCAGTGTTGTATGAAGCCAAGGCTGATGATAACGGTGCCTTTTCCGGCTATGCCCCTTATACCATATACGGGGTGGGTGATCTTTTCAGTGGAGGGTCCGCCTATAATATGACTATGGGAGGAGTGGGTATAGCATCGAGGAACAATCGCTACATCAATTCCCTTAATCCGGCTGCCGTAACTGCAAGGGATTCTCTGGCATTTATGTCAGATTTTTCCCTTTACCAGAATAATAAGATATTCCGTCAGGATTCTCAATATGCCGTGAATAACCTGGTGAACATAAATGACATAATCATTTCCTTCCCACTCTTTAACCATACGGCTATGATGTTGGGTATCAAGCCTTACAGTTCCACCGGATATAATTTCTCCCAATACGACGTAATTCCCGGGATGAAGGGAAATGTCCTGCATAACTATTCTGAACAGGGTAGCCTCTATCAGATTTTCGCTTCTTTCGGAGTGAATCTCTTCAAGAATCTGAATCTAGGAGCGGAATACATCCACTACACCGGAAATCTGAAGAAAAATTATACCCAGACTTTCTCAGATGCAGCCGCTATCGGCATAGATAAGACAGAGGAGAGCATTTTGAGTGCCAATACTTTCAAATTCGGTCTGCAGTACGAACAGAGCGTGGTTAAAAAACTCAAGTTCGTGCTTGGCGCCACCTATAAGATGGACGCAAAGTTGAATGGCTTCGTGAATACCACGGAAAAGAATGGAAGTATAGTCACCCGCAGCGTATCGGACACATTGGCCTACAGAAGCCAGCCGCTGATTCTGGCGGCAGAGAAGGGAATAGGATTGGCAGTGGTATATAATAAAAACTTCAGAGCGGAACTGGATTACAGCAGGTCGAACTGGGTGAATTCCGGATTCGGCACTCTGGGAGTCTTCAGCCCTACGGCAGCAGAGAGTGTGAGACTGGGTTTCGAGTATATTCCAAAGCCTAATGACGTGCGCTATTATAGAAATATAATTGCTTATAGGGCAGGAGCTTACTTTAATAAGGAATACTACAGTGTGAATGGTCAGCCGGTATATGCGCGGGGACTCACCTTTGGAGTCACACTTCCGGTCTTCCAGTGGTATAACGGACTTACGCTTGGCTTTGAATTCGGGCAGAGAGGCTCCTTGAAAAACTCTATGGTCAGGGAGACCTATTTTAATTTTTCTCTTGGAATTAATCTCTTCGACATTTGGTTCCAGCAGTACAGGTACGAATAATTTAAAACAAGGATATGAAAAAATTTTTGATTCTTATTGCGACTCTCGTGATGACCTTGGGCTCTACAAGTGCCTTTGCACAGGGTAAGTATGGCGCTGACAGCGCGAATTGTATCAAGTATCTTTCATTTTACAAGGAGTACTTCAAGCAGAAAAGCTATGATGAGGCTCTGCCTAACTGGAGAGAGGCTTTCAAAAGATGCCCTCCTACAGCTAATCAGAATATGCTCGTGGACGGAACAGTCCTTATGAGAAAGCTCATTAAGCAGAATGAAAAGAACCCTGTTTACAAGGCTAAGCTTGTGGATACATTGATGCTCATTCACGACATTCGTATCCAGAATTATCCAAAGTATGCGGTGACTGCCCGTAACAACAAGGGTCTGGACCTGGCTCAATATGTACAAAATGATCCGGAGAGACTCTATAAGGAGTACGGCGAGATAGTCAGTGCCAACGGGACAAAGACTAAGGCTTCCATCTTCTTGTTCTATTTCAACGCCGCCATAGAGCTCTTCCAGATGAGCGCTATCGATGAAGAGGAGATTATCGGGGTATATGAGGACTGCGTGGATAAGCTCTCTAAGATAGAGGCCAAGGATGAAGATGAAAAGGCTTTGGTGGATGAAATCAAGGGAAAGGTGGAGGAACTCTTCGCTTCGAACAATATCGCGGACTGCGACAAACTTATCGAACTTTACACTCCTAAGTTTGAGGCAGACCCTAGCAACGTCGAATTGGCTTCCAAGATAGTAAGGTTTATGTCCGCCGCTCAGGGATGCACAGACAACGAACTGTTCATCAAGGCAGTAACCCGTCTGCATAACGACAATCCTACGCATTCTTCAGCTTATATGCTTTATAAGCTCAATTCTTCTACCGGTAAGACTTCTGAAGCTGTCAAGTTCCTGCAGGAAGCCATAGACAGGGAGGATTCCGACAGCGCTCAGGATGCTGAATACTATTATGAACTCGCCGTATATCACTATAAGTGCGGCAATTCCGCTTCCGCTGAGCAGGTTGCCAGAAAGGTTATTCCTGTCGCTGCCACTTCAGAGCTCAAGGCCAAGGCTTATATGCTTTTAGGAAATATATGGGGAGCAGTGCGTTGCGAAGGTAACGACATAGCCAAGCGTGCTCCTTACTGGGTAGCTGTGGATTACTATGAGAAGGCTAAGGCTACCGACCCTAGTCTGGCCTCTGACGCTAACAAGAAGATAGCCGAGTTTAAGAAATACTATCCTCTTACTGCAGACGCCTTTATGTTCGGAGTAAGCGACGGAGACAGCTATGAGGTATCTTGCGGATCTTTCAAGGCAGTTACTACCGTAAGGACACAGAATTAGTGAGAGATATATTCAAATACCGTCTTTTCAGGATTGCAGGCTTTCTGGAGCTTGCAATCTTGTCCTTTTCCTGCTCCTCAGGACTGAAGGAGGCAGATGTCCTGGATCTGGGAGCGACTCCGGTTCAGACGGTATTCGATATGTTCGCCGTCCAGACCAAGGATGGAGTGATACTGCAGAGAATGGAGTCTGACAGGATGTTGCGTTTCTCTACGGATTCACTTGATTACGAATTGTTTCCTGATGGACTTTACGTCTATGCCTATACTGAGGATGGGCTTCTGGAAACCTATATCCGTGCCGATGAGGCCAGGCACGTGAATGCCGGAAAAAAGGCCAAGGGAGAAGTCTGGGAGGCTTATGGGAATGTGGTGATAAGCAATGTCATCAAAAAGGAAACTATGGAGACCGACACCATCTACTGGGACAGGAACAGGGAGGAGATATACACCGACTGTTATGTAAAACTCTATTCCGAGGACGGTATGATGCAAGGCAAAGGAATGCGTTCTGACGACAGGGCCAGAAATGCTACCCTCCTTTCTGTATTCGATAGTTTCGGCATAACTCAGAAAGATAGCACCAAGGTAGCCATAGATTCGGTGAATTTCATCGGACCTTTGCTCAAATGATGAAATTTTATTATCTTCGCAACCCTTAACACGCAAAACAATTTTACAAGCAATTTAAAATTATATATAAAAATATGGCAGTACTTCAAAAAATGCGCGAAAAATTCGGTGTGCTGATTTCAGTCATCATCGCGCTTTCTCTTCTGTACTTCATTGCTCCTATGGATGATATTCTGAGAATGTTCGATAAGCCTCAGGATGTCGGCGAGATTGCAGGTACAGGAATTTCCTATGAAGATTATCAGGCTGAGGTGGCCAAGTTTACCACCATCAACGAGATCACTACCGGTTCTTCTGTTCAGAATGAGCAGACCCAGACCCAGATCCGTAACGCCGCCTGGCAGTCACTTCTAGACCGTTATTTGTTCTTTAAGAACTGTGATAAGGCAGGTATCCGAGTATCGGATGCAGAGATTGCTGAACTCTTTGCAGGTGAGCATGTATCTCCCCTCATAGCTCAGAATCCTCTCTTTGCAGACGAAAGCGGAGCTTTTTCCCCTCAGAGGGTTAAGGAGATAGACAATGCGGCTCAGAATGACCCTAACCTTAAGGCTTATTGGGATTATCTTAAGAGCAGTGTCCGCAGCCAGCAGTACTACAGCAAGTATGCTGCTCTCTTCACTTCCAGCTCCCTTTATGCCCCTTCACAGGTGGAAAGCCTCGTGGCCGAGTCTAATCTTACCGCTGACATTCAGCTCGTAAGCATTCCTTATGGATACGAAAGGGATACCACCGTGGAAGTAAGTTCAAAGGAAATCAAGGCATATTACGAGAGCCATAAGAAGGACTACAAACAGCAGGCTAACCGTGATATCGAGTACGCCGTATTCGAGGTTAAACCGTCTCAGAAGGACATAGCCGAGGCTGCAGCAGCAGTGGAGTCAGTTATCGACGAGTTCGCCACCACAGAAAATCTCAAGTCCTTTCTTCTCAAATACTCCGACAGGGCTCTTTCAGATTACTGGTATCGTAAGGGAGAACTCTCTACCATCAATTCCGAGATAGACGCTTTCGCATTCTCCGGAAACAAGGGGGTATCCAAGATCTTTAACGATAAGAACACCTATTATGCCGCTCGCGTCGTCAGGTCAGCCCAAATTCCTGACTCCGTATATGTAAAGCACATCCTGCTTCAGGGAGACGATGCCGCTCACAAGGCAGACAGCCTCTGCAAGGTGATAAGTAAGAAAGCATCTTCCTTCCAGGCTCTTGCAGCCGAATTTTCAGCTGACCAGAACTCCAAGTATGACGGAGAGATCGGTAATATCGGCTGGATGACCCAGAGCTATATGATTCCTGGTCTGGAGAGCGTAATCACAGCCCAGGTGGGCAAGCCTTATGTGGTAAAGAGCCAGTACGGCACCCATGTGGTTTTGGTAAGCAAGACTACAAAGCCTTTGCTTAAGAAACAGGTGGCCATACTTGAGAAGAGCGCTGTGGCCAGCAAAGAGACCTACAGCAGCTATTACGCCCAGGCTAACACCCTTGCCACACTTTCTGCAGGTTCTTATGAGTCATATTTGAAGGCTGTGGATTCTCTCGGAGTATATTCACATCGTATGAACAATGTTCTCGAAAGTACTTCCAGCTACGGCGCCATCGACCACGCTAGAGAGGTGACTCGTTGGGTCTTCGATGCTAAGAAGGGTAAGACTTCAAATATCATCACGGTGGATAACAAGTATTTCTTTGTGGTAGCCCTTAAGGAAGTCCGTAAGGAAGGCTATAAGGACATCAAGGAGGTAGCTCCTGCCATTCAGAATACCCTTTACACCGAGAAGAGAAATGCCCATAAGACAGAGCAGATTGCCGCTAAGATCGCAGGATTGAGCAGCATAGAGGAAGTGGCAGCAGCCCTTTCTACAGAGCCTGTCAGCCGTAAGGACATAGCCTTCTCTCCTATGAGTGCGCCGGCAGTGGAGCCTGCAGTTCTCGGAGCTATTCTCAAGACAGAGACCGGTGCTTTGAGCGCCCCTGTTCAGGGAAGCCGTGGAGTCTATGTCTTCAAACTTGAGCGCAAGGAGCCAGGAGCCTTCTTCACCGAGGAAGATGCCCGACTCTTCTCAAGCCAGAAGGCACAGTACAGCAGCCAGATGATCTACCCGGTTATGCAGGAATCCGCAGGAGTGGTCGATAACAGGGCAAGATACTTCTAGTCGCAGCCATTTCCAAGCGTCAGTACAGTTACGGATTCGGTCGCGAGCCTATACTCTATACGCAGCGGGAGATGGTCGCTAAGACCACCCAGATAGCGAGGTCCCGAGTTGGTTCTGAGAGGTTTCAGTCCTCCGTAAGTCTTGTCTTCGGCAAGCAGGAAGTTCAGAAAGGCTATTTCGCAGCTCACTTCAGCGTTCTTTACCAGGCATCTGTCTATCTTTTCCCACTTGCCATTGAATTTAATGCTCCCTTCTCCTGAAGGGAGTATTTCTTTTAGGTATGCCAATTCCCTCGTCCCCTTTGTCCCTGCTTCCTCATTGAAGTCTCCCATAACGAGCAGCGGACCGGAAATTTCTGCCGCTACCGAGTCTATCATCTCCAAGGCCCGTTCCCTGCGCCTTTGAGCCTCTCTGCTGCCGCCCCTTTTCGAGGGCAGATGTACCACCATCACGCTCAGGGAGTCGAAATCCACCCGCAGTATGCTGCGGGTAGGGAGCACTTCCCCATTCAGCGTGATGGGAATGCTTTCGCTCGAAAGGGGCGGCCCTCCTCTGTATAAA
This sequence comes from uncultured Bacteroidales bacterium, assembly GCA_945983015.1. Taxonomy (GTDB): domain Bacteria; phylum Bacteroidota; class Bacteroidia; order Bacteroidales; family UBA932; genus Cryptobacteroides. The sequence continues at coordinate 18,362 of CAMFSN010000008.1, read as the reverse complement.
AGGGCGCAGTCTATCCCCCTATGGTCCGCGGATTCATAATGGATATAAAGGTAGCCCTGTTTTTCAAGCACGGGACTATGCACTATAGCCTTTAGGCTGGCAGGTGAATCTATCTCGCAAAGCCCTACGATGTCAGGCGCTCTGCCAGAACTGTCCGAAAGGCTCAGAATGACCTTGCCTATTCCCTCCGCCTTACGATAAAAGCGGCTGGCAGTCCAATTACACCCAGAAATCTGTTCAGTGCTACGGTAGTCGAAAAAGTTCTCGACGTTCCAAAAGACGATAATCGTCTGAAGAAGAAGTATCATAGTCAGTTTCATAGGGCGAATATGAGGATAATTTTATAAATTTGCACGCTAATCAGAAAAATTATGTCATTGAAGTGCGGAATAGTAGGGCTGCCTAACGTAGGCAAATCCACTTTGTTTAACTGTATAAGTTCAGGAAAGGCTCAGAGTGCCAATTTTCCTTTTTGTACCATAGAGCCTAATCTCGGCTCCACCAATGTTCCCGACAAGCGTCTGGAAGTGCTCAGCGAGATCTGTAAACCTCAACGCAGCATTCCCGCCACGGTGGATATCGTGGACATAGCCGGTCTGGTAAAGGGAGCCAGCCACGGAGAGGGACTTGGCAATCAGTTTCTTGCCAATATCCGTGAATGTGACGCTATCCTTCACGTGTTGCGCTGCTTTGAAGACGGAAACGTGGTGCACTTGGACGGAAGCGTGGATCCGGTAAGGGATAAGGAAGTGGTGGACACGGAGTTACAGATAAAGGACCTGGAGACGGTCGAGGCGAGATTGGCAAAGACAGAGAAAGCTGGAAAGGCGGGGGATAAGGAGGCAGCCAAGCTCGCAGCCCTTTTAAACCGTTACAAGGAGGCTTTGCAGCAGGGGAGGTCCTGTCGCAGCGTGGTGCTGAATAACGAGGAGGAACAGGCTTTGGCCCGCGATCTATTCCTCTTGACTAACAAGCCGGTACTTTATGTCTGCAATGTGGACGATGCCTCCGCCGTGAATGGCAATGCCTATGTGGATGCTGTCAGAGAAGCGGTGAAGGACGAGAATGCGGAGATTCTGATAATCTCGGCCAGGACAGAGTCGGAGATAGCTGAGATGGAGGAATATGAAGACAGGCAGATGTTTCTGGAGGAGATGGGCTTGGAAGAAAGCGGAGTGGTAAGGCTTATTCAAAGCGCCTATCACCTGCTCGGCTTGCAGACCTTTTTTACCGCCGGAAGCGACGAGTGCAGGGCCTGGACCATTCATAAGGGAGACAAGGCGCCGAAGGCCGCAGGAGTAATCCACACAGATTTCGAAAAGGGATTTATCAGGGCAGAGGTTATCAAGTATGAGGATTTCATAAACTTAAAGACCGAGGCCGCCTGCCGCGCTGCCGGCAAGATGGGTATAGAAGGAAAGGATTATGTGGTGCAGGATGGAGATATAATGCATTTTCTCTTTAACGTCTAATGGAAGTCAGGGCAAAAAAGGCCTTAGGCCAACATTTTCTAACGGACCAGAGCGTGGCCCGCAGGATAGTGGATGCCCTATCCATCAGTGAAGACGTTCCGGCTGTGTTGGAAGTAGGCCCCGGGATGGGGGTTCTGAGCCAATACCTGCTTGAAAGAAGGGATTTGAATCTGAAACTGGTGGAGATTGACTCCGAGAGCGTGGTATATCTGAGGGAACATTTTCCAGCCGTGGTGGGAAAACTCCTGCAGGCGGATTACCTAAAACTGGATATGCGTAAGGTCTTTGAGGGAAAGTACAGGGTGATAGGAAATTTCCCTTACAATATCTCCTCACAGATTTTCTTCAAGATTCTGGACGACAAGGACTTGGTTCCGGAAGTCGTCTGTATGATACAGAAAGAAGTGGCTGAGCGGATAGCGGAGCCTCCGGGGAGTAAGACATACGGCATACTCTCAGTGCTTCTGCAAGCCTGGTATGACATCGAATATGTGATGAGCGTGGGGCCTGGGGCGTTTTGCCCGCCTCCAAAGGTGCAGTCAGCCGTAATCAGACTCAAAAGAAACGGGCGAAAGGAATTGGCCTGTGATGAAAAATTATTCAGGCAGGTAGTAAAGACCGCCTTCAATCAGAGACGCAAGACTTTGAGGAACGCTCTCAAGCCACTGCTGAAGGAGGGAGTGGATACTTCCGATCCGATATTCGATCTAAGAGCGGAGAAACTCGGAGTGGAGGATTTCGTAAGATTGACGGAGCTGATATACGCAAAAGTTTGAGTTTTAGAGATAATTTAGTATTATTGTAATCCAAGTTTATCGCTCAAGATAATTTATTATCAATTATATAAATTTTTAACTTATGAGACACATTGTATCTCGCAGTCTTATGATTGCACTTAGCATTTTTGCTATCACTTCTTGCGGATCCAGCAAGAAGGCCGTGAAACCGTTTGGTGAAAAGATCGAGGCTTCAGAGAGCCTTACTTATGCTTTGGACGCACCTAAGGGAGTTCTCAGAGCTTTTGGTGAGGGTGTAGATACCGAGTATGGTTACGCTTACAGATTTGCTGTGGCTCAGGCTCGTGATGAGATGGCCCGTATCCTTAAGACTCAGGTAGAGTCAGGTATCAGCCTTTATAGAAAGACCTATGCCGTTGGCAATACTACCAGAGAAGAGAGTAAGCTTAACAAGGATAGAATGGGAGAGAATGAAGATCTTATTACCTCTATCTGTACAAGTTCCGTTTCAGGTGCCAAGGCCGTAAAGACCAATCAGTACTATAATGAGAATAACGGAGAGTACACTGTTCACGTATGTGTGGAGATGGATACTGAAGTGGTTCTGAATAATTTGGATTACGATAAGATAGAGCAGCTTATCTCTGATGACCAGAGACTTGAGATCGATTTTAACAGAGATCAGTTTAAAAAGCAGCTCAAAGCCGATATCGAAGCATATAAAAATAAAAGATAATTAATTATCTCGGATGAAGAAACTATTCCTTTTCCTGAGTATAACGATATTAAGTATGTCTGGGCTATATGCTCAGACATACGACGATATCGTGTCATCTTCAAACCGCTATATTTATTCCGAGGCATCAAGCGGAAAGTCTGTGATGGAAGCGGATAAACAGGCTCTTGCATCCCTCTCTGATCAGATTATCGTGCACGTGTCTTCTGCCATCTCGTTGGCACATAAGAAGGAAGGCCATCAATACCACGATGAAAACACTTCCATAGTGGAGTCATATTCCAGCACCTCTTTGACTTTCTGTAAGAGGATGATTTTGGAGAATGGCCCGAAAGTGTACAGGGTATTACGCTATATGGAGATGTCGGAACTTCAGAAAATGTTTAAGGACAGAGAACTGAAGGTGATTTCTATGATAGACGTGGCACAGAAGGCGGAAAAGGAATTGAAGATAGACCAGGCCCTGAAATATTACTACTGGGCCCTCTGTCTTTGCCGAACGTTAATTTATCCTAATTCCCTGAAGTATTGTACCCCAGAGGGGGAGGATTATGTCGTTCTGACTTGGCTTCCATCGAAAATCCAGGATCTTATGGATGGAGTGGAGGTGACCTTCGACACTTTCCTCGATGAGGAGAAGACAGAGGGCAGGCTGAATATCGATTATAAGGGCCAGCCTATATCTTCTCTGGATTATTCTTATTTCGACGGTATAGCCTGGAGCTCCATTACTTCGGCTAACAGCGGAATAGCTGCTTTTGAACTTAGGGCCGATGCGGAAGTGAGCCAGATTCAGTTCAAGATAGAATATACTTATGAGAGTGAGGCTCACGTAGATATGGAGGTGAGTCAGGTTTTGTCTCTAATCGATGCTCAGGCTTTTAAGGAGTCTTTTAAGAATGTACCTCTGAAAAGGACAGAAAAGCCTTCCCGCAAGCAGGAAAAGCTCATAGGAGAGAAGCCGAGGGAAAAACAGGCCAATACCCAGACCCTCGGGGAGTTTGCCGTGAACAATCAGGATTTGAATCAGGTAATCTCCGCTATAAAAAAGAAGGATTACGCCTGTGTGCAGTCTCTTTTTACTGAGGAAGGTTACAAGGAGTTCAATCAGCTCATCTGTTACGGCAAGGCGAAGGTTCTCGCTGATCCAGTATTCAAGAGTATGCAGGTGGGAGACTTCAAATACTTTAGAAGTATCCCTATGCAGTTCTCTTTTTCGAATAATGAAAAGGTTTTCATAGAGAATGTGGTTTTCTGCGTCGATAATGAGGGTAAGATAGATGGCATCAATTTCGCCCTCGAGCAGCAGACCATAGATGACATTATCAGCAAGCCGGACTGGGATGACTACCGTAAGGCAGTGCTCATCAATTTCCTGGAGAGTTATAAGACGGCTTTTGCCCTGGCCCGCAAGGATTATCTCGAATCTATTTTCTCCGATGACGCCCTCATCATAGTGGGACAGGTAGTCAAGCCTGTGGTGGTGGAGAATCAGATCAAGGGCTCCGACCAAGTAGTATATCACCGCTATACCAAGGGAGAATATATGAAGAATCTGGAGAGGAGTTTCGACAGCAAGGAATACATTAACATCAAGTTCGCTAATCTGGACATCTCCCGTATGGCCAAGGGTGAAGGGGAAATCTTCTGCGTTCAGATTAAGCAGGACTACTACTCTTCAAATTACGGAGATAGCGGTTATCTCTGTTTGCTTTTGGATCTGGAAGATCCGCAGAAACCTATCATTCATGTCAGGGCCTGGCAGCCTAAGCCGGATGAGAATTTCGGCATCTTCGGCCCAGGAGATTTTTAGTATATAGGAAATGAAACGCTTTATTGCCCTTTTTGCCACCCTTTTTATCTCTATCAGCACTTTTGCCCAGTCTGATTATTTCCAGAACAGAAGGCAGGAGTTTGCTTCGTTTATAGAAAAGAGACAAAGCGAGTTTGCACGTTTTCGGGATAGTGTGAATCTCGAATATACGAAGTTTATGCGTTCTGCTTGGCAGAAATATTACGGGGAGGAGCCGATACCGGCCCCTGAGGTGGAACCTGTTCCTGTTATCGATTATGAGAATGAACCTAAGCCTATTAATTCCGAGCCTATAGAATTTGAAATAGAGCAGCCTCCGATTATTATTGAAGATCCTGAGCCAGTGCCGATAGATCCTATGCCTGTAGTCCAGGATGATCCCGTGGACAGGATTTCCCTCGATTTCTTCACTTCGGATTTAGCCATCAGACTACCTAAGCATAGGCCAATTCTGAATGCACACGATGAGGAGGCAGTGGCAGATATGTGGGATGAATTGGCCTCGGGCTTTAACTGCACGCTCAGCGATCTCTTCTCGTACAGAAAAAATTTGGCTCTCTGTGACTGGGCATATCTGGAACTCTGCCAGGCTCTTGCAGGCACAGTCTATGAAGATGCAAGTGAGATGGCAGTGCTGGAAGCTTTCCTCTTAGCGCAGTCGGGATTCAAGGTGAGATTGGCCCGAGACAAGGAGGAAGAACTGCACTATCTTCTGGCTACGAACCGACTGCTCTGCGAGCATCGTTATTTCGTCATAGGAGAGGATAATTATTTCCTTCTTGACAAGGATATCTCGGAGCTTTATATTTTCGACAAGGAGTTTTCTTCAGAGCAGGCTTTGCGTATGGAGATAAGTCAGGAGATGAATTTGAAAGAGAACAAGGTATATTGCAAAAGTTTGACGGCGGAGGCCAGTCCTGAATTGTCTTTGTCCGTCTGCGTGAATAAGAACCTGATCGATTTTTATAACACCTATCCTTCATCTATGAGGGCTTCTGACAGTGGAAGCAAGTGGCAGATATATGCCCAGACTCCTATATCTCAAGGAGTTAAGAATCAGTTGTATCCGGAATTGAGAAGACAACTCGCAGGAAAGACTGAAGCTGAAGCGGCCAATCTGCTGCTGAATTTGGTGCAGACAGGCTTTAGCTATGGATATGACCAGGAGATATGGGGCTGTGCAGACAGACCATTCTTTGCCGAGGAGACTTTATATTATCCTTATAGTGACTGTGAAGACAGGGCCATTCTCTATTCCCATCTGATCAGGGACCTTTTGGGCCTGGATGTAGTACTTCTGCATTATCCGAATCACCTGGCTACGGCGGTGTGCTTTAACGAGGATGTAAAGGGAGATTATCTGCTTTACGAGGGTAAGCGATACGTCGTGTGTGACCCTACCTATATCCACGCTCCTGTAGGGCTTACTATGAAGGATATGGATAATTCTGTGGCAAAAATTATCGTACTCTAATATGAAGAAACTAATTCTTACTCTTTGTGCATTGATAATAGGAACTATGGCTTTCGCTCAGATTCCTATGAGTGTGGATGGAGAATTGACTTTTCTGGAAAATGACCAGGAGCAAAAGGCTTATTCAAAGGTAAAGGATCAGAATAATAATCTATGTGCTCTGATAAAGGTCAGTCTTAGCAAGCCTCTGCCTAATCCACTGATTCTGGAGGTAGGAGGTTTGGGTGTGACAAAGAGTGAGGAAAGACCTGACGGAGAATACTGGTTCTTCGTTCCATATCAGGTTAAGAACCTGGAGTTCAGGTGTAAGGGTTACACGCCTATTCCTAAAATTCCGGTGAATCTTCGTGCTGGTGGAGTCTATGCCCTAAAAATAAGAGTCTCTGCAACTTCTAATCTCGTTATCAATGAAGAGCTAACTTCAGGCTATCTTAAGATAAAACTCAATCCCGCAGATGCCCAGATCAAGATTGGCCGTAGCAAGACCTTCGAATTGGGCTATCAGCTAGTAGATTCAGAAGGTTGGTTCTCTTGTGAACTGGACTATGGGACCTGGTATTATCAGGTGGAGCACGACAAATACCTTAGCTATTCGTCTCAGGTGGAACTTGGCCCTGACACGCCTGAGCTGAGCGTTGCTCTGAAACCTAATTATTCGACCTTGAAGATTACTTCCGAGCCTTCCGGCGCTATTGTCTATATAGACAACGAAAAGTTGGGAAACAGTCCATATACTTCAGACATAAAGTATAAAAAGGGGCCATATCATCTTCGTGTGATGAAGAGCAATTACTATTCTCTGGATACTGTGATTAATGTTAAAGGGGAAGGTAAGCAGCAGGCGATTAATGTCGCCCTTCGTCCTCAGTTCGGTACAGTCGTGCTGACTTGCGAAGATGCTCAGGCAGAACTTTGGTTGGGTAATAAGATGGTGGGTATAGGAACCTGGCAGGGAGAATTGAACAGTCAACGCTCTCACACGGTGGAGGTTCGCAAAGCCGGTCATCAGTCGCAAAGCGTGTCCATAGTAGTAAAGGAAGGGAGCACGGTAAAACAGACTATAGTGGGTCCGGTTCCACTCTATGGCACTTTGGATGTGGATACCAACCCTAAGAACTGTAAGGTTTTTGTGGATGGAACAAAGCTGGGTAATTCTCCTTTGAAGCAGCAGCTGCTGGCGGGAGAGCATAGCCTAAGATTGGAAAGGGATGGTTACAAGTCTGTTACTGAGACCGTGAACATCGAGCACAATAAGACATTGGCCATCAAAAAAACTCTGGAGAAGGGAACTGTATATGCTTCGGTGAACATCCAATCAGAGAAGGGCGTAAATCTGTATTGTGACGACAATTATCTGGGAAGCGGGACCTGGAGCGGAAAGCTGTCGGTGGGCTCGCACAGGATTAAGGCGGTAAAGGCAAAATGCAGGGATGCTGAAAGTCAGATTACAGTTTCGGAAAAGAGTAGTACTCAGACATTTATCATCAAGGAGCCTGCTCTTATTACCGGCTCGCTCAGCATCAGTGGAGTTAATGGGGCCAAGGCCAATATTGTAGACACAGAAGGCAGCTATCAGACCAGCGTTACCCTTCCATATTCTTCAAGTGCTTTCCCTATAGGCACTTACACGGCTTATGCCACTAAGTCGGGATATTTGGACAGCGATACCGAGTACTTTAATGTGGAGGAAGGACGTAATACCAGATTATCCCTTAATCAAAAGAAGATAACAAAGCTTAAGACTTGGTTTACAGACAGCCAGTATTATGCCCCTTCCGTATGGGAGTTGAGAGGAGGCTTGGACTTTGATTCGGGACTTATGTATGGTTTATCCTACACATATCTTCCTAAGCGTATCGGCGCTTATGCTTCCTTTATGAGCACTAACTATGATGACAATTGCTTTGTAGTGGGTCCTGCATTGAGGTTATCGGATTGGCCTGACGATATCGACTTTCAGTTGTACGGAGGAGCAGGATTGAATTTCGTAAGTGGAATGGGGAAGCAGATGGTGTATGATCTGGGATTAAGGATGAATTTTGACGACGACAACTCTTGGTCTCATAGCAGCATCTCCGCGGGCTGTGCTTATCTCGGAGAAGGTTACTATCCTTATCTGGGCTTGTCTGTGGGTTATCCATTGCGCTTTGTTGGACCTACATCTAACGATTACTGCTCCTTCTTTTGTGATTATTACTTTGGTATAGGCTTAGAGGATGACGATGTGTCTATGGGCATCCACACTGCTTGGGTTCCGAGTCATCTGGGGGCATATGCTTCGCTGTTTTATAGTTATAACGGAGTGTTCGATTGTGGAGCTGGTTTGGTTTGGAGGCTTTCGGATTCGATTGGCATAGATTTCCAGCTTTATGGGGGATTGTTCATCGATTCCGGTTTTGACTTCGGAATGCGTATGGGCTTTGGTGATGGCGGATTTAGCTGTATAGATTTTCTTTTAGGTGCCACTATTGGGGATGTAAGCTACTTTAACATAGGTATTTCAGTGGCTATATTAGCATTGGCCTATTCTTATTAGCCTATTTCTTATATGTAATAAATGACAATTATGAATAAAAGAATCATAGCTCTTCTGTGTGGAATTTTTATAGGCGGTTTTTGCTTTGCTCAGCTTCCTATGAGTGTGGAGCAGGAATTGAGTTTCCAGGAGGGTGATATGGAACAGAAAGTATACTCTAAAGTTAAGGACCAGAATAATAATCTCTGCGCGCTGATTAGGGTTACATTATCCAATACTATACTGAATCCACTGATTCTCGAGGTGGGAGGTCTGGGAGTGACTAAAACTGAGGAAAGGCCTGACGGAGAATACTGGTTCTTCGTCCCATATCAGGTTAAGAACCTGGAGTTCAGGTGCAAGGGCTATACTCCCGTTCCTAAAATTCCTGTTAACCTAAGGGCCGGAGGCGTTTATACCATAAGATTGAGAGTGGGTGCTTCCTCGAATATCGTAAGCAATGTTGTGGCTACATCCAATTATCTGAAATTCAATGTCGAACCCGCTGACGCTATGCTACGCATAGGAAAGACGAAGAACTATGAATTGGGTTATTTCAGGTTGGAAAGCGACGGCAGCTTTTCGAAGGACTTGGATTTCGGGACTTGGTATTATCAGATAGAGCACGAGCTATATAAGAGTTGTGAAGGCCGCGTCGAGCTGAACTCAGATACTCCAGAGCAGAAGATAAGGCTAGAACCGAATTTTTCCTATGTCAGCATTACGACCGAGCCGGAAGGAGTGGATGTGCTGATAGACAATAAGTTCGTGGGGAAAACACCATTGGCCTTGGATCAGAAATATAAAAAAGGCACGCACTCCCTGAAGCTGCTCAAGGACGAGTACTACTCCCTTAGCCAGGATATCGTGCTGGAGGGTAATGGAGAGCGACAGAATTTCAATTTCTCGCTTCGGGCGCAGTTCGGCGTGGCGGAGTGTGTCTGTGAGGATCCTCAAGCCGAGATATGGGTTGATAGGAAATATGTGGGTATTGGCCGATGGAAGGGGAATCTGAACAGTAAGAGCACGCATATTCTGGAAGCTAGAAAAGCAGGACATAAGTCTCAGAGTATCAGTTTTTCAGTCATTGAAAACCAGACTGTGACGGCTAGGGTGGGGGCTCCGGTTCCGCTTTACGCCTTGCTAAGCGTGGAGACTAGTCCGAGCAATTGCGAACTGTATATAGACGGGAATTATAAGGGAAGCAGTCCGCTGAAATCCAGACTCCTGGTGGGAAAGCATACGATTAAAGTAGTTCGCCAAGGCTTTGTCTCTCAGGAGGAGACGATAGAACTGGAACATAATCAGCAACTTGTCCGCAAATACACTATGAAGAAGGGGGATGTCTATGTGCCTGTCACCGTGACTGCGGGACAGGGCGTGAGAATCTACATAGACGGGCAGTATAAGGCGGATGAGAAGTGGAGCGGCTCTCTGACAGAAGGGGAGCACGAGTTTAAGGCGGAGAAGTTTCGTTATGAGCCCGTGGTGCTTAAGAAGGATATCCTTTCAAATCAAGGCAAAGTGACTGTGACCTTGCCGGAAATGGAGTTGCAGAAAGGTAGTGTTAATGTCAGCGCGAAGAAGGGTAGTGATATTTCGCTTAACTGCTCGGAAGATAGAATTACTTATAATGGGGTGGGATCCTATTCTGGCGAGCTCCCTGTCGGTTCTTATTCTTTGACTGCCATCCATCCTTCGTACAAGAAGTATTCGCAGTCCTTTGTTCTAAATGCCGGTGATGTGCTGAACCTCAAACTGAAGCAGGAGCGCGATTACTCAGGCTTTATCCGCTCGCACAGGATTTTGCTCGAATATGCCTTCGTGCCTGACATGGATAGACACTTCTACGGTCTTGGCCTTTCCCGCACCACCAGCGGACTAGGCTATTATGCTGATTATCTGACCGATTTCAAGGATGTCCAGTACTTCAGTGCTGGTTTGAATCTTCACCTGTTATGGGGGATTTCTCTATACGGCGGTGCCGGTATGTATTTCCAGAAAGGTCTTGAAGGCCAATTGATTTGGGATGCTGGTCTGCGTTTTCGCGGGCTTTCGGCTGGTGTCAGCTATCTGCCAGGCGGATATTGGGTTCCGAAGTTAGGGCTTACTGTCCCTACTTTCGAAGACCTTGAGGATAGTTATTTCTTCAGGTCCTGGTATGAGTATAATCCTTGGTTTATCGATCCAATTATAGGTTTTTCGAAAAATGAGAAGTTTTATCTAGGCGTGAAAGCTGCTTGGGTTCCAAGTCATATCGGTCTGTATGCTTCTTATATGTACCAGATTAAAAGTGGGCGAGAAGAACCAAATGTTTATAGCGGAGGGCTTGTATGGAGAATATCAGAAATGGCGGATGAGGATTATCAGTTCTACGGAGGATACAGTTTAGTGCATGGGCTTCCTGGCTGGGATTTCGGATTCGAAATGACACTTGATTATGGCCCGATGCCTACCTTATTTCTGGGAGTAACCAAATCTTCCTATGATACGATAATTTACCTTGGAATGGGTATAGCTTTCGGCTACTAGTAGCAGAACACTCCCCCAGCTTATTTCCTGCTATATACGACGAATTCGTAACTGAATCCGCTCTCCGGGTCAGTGTGCGTCTGCGAGCAGCTTTCTTTATGCCAATTCTCTTCTTTTATCTCGGGGAAGAATGCATCTGCTCCCTCTACTACCGTGTGTACGTGGGTGATATACAGCAGGTCCATCTCATCAATGGCGGCCCTGTACACCGAAGCCCCACCTATCACGAAGCACTTTTGCGGATTCCCTTCCGCAGCTTCTTTATAGGCTTCCTCGAAGGACTGCACGCAGCACACTCCCTCGATAGGCTCTCCGCCTGCATTCAGCACGATGTTCTTCCTGCCCGGCAAAGCCTTGCCGATGGAAAAGAAGGTGGTTCTTCCCATAATCACAGGAAAGCCCTTGGTCTGGGCCTTAAAATACTTCAGATCCTCACTTAAATGCCAAGGCAAGTCGCCCTTTACCCCTATTCCCAGATTGTCGGCCACGGCCGCTATCATACACTTTAACATACTCGGCTAAATTATTTGTTATTAAAGAGTGACATTACTCCCATTTATACGGCCACCGGAGCTTTGATGGCAGGATATGGATTATAGTCCTCAAGTTTGAAATCCTCATACTTAAAATCAAAGATACTCTTCACTTCAGGATTCAGAATCATCTTAGGAAGAGACCTCGGGCTACGAGACAGCTGCTCCTTAACCTGCTCGAAATGATTCAGATAGATATGGGTGTCACCCGTTGTGTGAATAAACTCCCCAGGCTGCAGGCCACAGACCTGGGCTATCATCATAGTCAGCAGGGCATAGGATGCGATGTTGAAAGGCACTCCCAGGAAAGTGTCCGCGCTACGCTGGTACAATTGGCAGGAAAGACGGCCCTCGGCCACATAGAACTGGAATAGGCAGTGGCAAGGCGGCAGCGCCATTTTATCCACTTCCCCGGGGTTCCAGGCGCACACCAGCATACGGCGCGAATCCGGATGATTCTTAATCATATCCACCACCTGGGCCAATTGGTCCACGACCCTGCCGTCCCTGGCTTCCCAGCTCCTCCATTGTTTTCCATACACAGGGCCAAGTTCCCCGTCCGCATCGGCCCACTCGTCCCAGATGCTCACTCCGTGCTCCTGCAGGTAACGGACATTAGTGTCTCCGCTGATAAACCAAAGCAATTCGTAGATGATGGATTTAAGGTGAACTTTCTTGGTAGTCAGAAGGGGAAAGCCTTCCGAAAGGTCGAATCTCATCTGATGTCCGAAGACGCTTTTGGTACCCACACCGGTGCGGTCAGTTTTCACCACACCTTCATCCATAATGCGTTGAAGAAGCTCCAAATACTGTTTCATAATAAATACCCGATTCCAAAGGAACAAATATAAACAAAATATGAAAGTTTTTATGTAAGTTTGTTTTTAAACCTGTTAGACTGATTATATGAAAAGAATTCTGGCGGCCACAATCTTGCTTTTAGGCAGTCTCATTCCTTTAAAAGCCCAATTTGCGGTATATGGGAACGAGCCTGTAGGCATAAGTTGGCGCCAGATTGAAAGCCCCTCCTATCGCTTTATCTATCCGGAGAACTGTGACTCGCTGGCCTTGAGCTATGCTCGGGAATGGGAGAGATATCGCAAAGTGGTGGGGGCGGACCGCATTCCGTATCAGATTCCGGTAGTATTGCACCCCTATAGTGCAGTTTCAAACGGTTTTGTGGTTTGGACCCCGAGTCGTATGGAGATGTACACCGCTCCGGCGATGTACAGCCCCGAGCCTCTACCTTGGCATAGACTATTGGCCATACACGAAAGCAGGCACGTAGCACAGATGTCCTTCCTTTACGAGAAACCATTCTCATTTACTCAGAATCTCTTCGGGGAACTCCTGGCTGGCCCTTGGAGCATGTATTGGTCTTCTTCCGCCTTTATGGAAGGGGATGCCGTAGTGGCGGAAACAGCCCTTAGCGATGCCGGCAGGGGTAGAAGCGCGGACTTTATGGAGTATTTCAGGGTAAGTTTTGAGAATGGAGACTTGAGAGATTACGACAGGTGGCGTTTCGGCTCAAACCGACTCTATACTCCGGATTTTTATAAGGTTTCATACCTGAGCGCAGCCGCCCTGGGAATTGACCCCCATACAGAGAGCTTTGACACAAGTTTCAGGGGCAGATTCTCGAAATTCTCCTCCGCTTTGCAGCAAGAATGGGTCTGGGAGACTGCCCACAGGGCTCCTTTCCAGAAATATGAATGGATTACTCAGAACGAGGAGTTTTATACCTCATATTCAGGCTTATGCGTATGGCAGTCTTGCTTATATGCTCAGAGAAGCGCTTTGGATAAGAACCCTAGAATAGTAAGTTTCGATCCTCAAGGCGGAGAGTGGAGCTTGGGAGCGCTTTGTACGGCGGAATCGAGACTGGCCGCCGGAGGGGACAGGCTATACTGGAGCGATTCAGTCCCAGACGAGAGATACGAGATGCTAAGCACTTCTGTAATATTCTCTTATGACGGTAAAAGAGTGAGAAGAGAGATAGAGGGGGGACGATATTATAATCCGGCAGTGGGGGAGGTGGATGGCGAGGAGAGATTGGCCGTGGTGGAAAACAGAGCGGATGGAAGCAGTACTGTTCTGGTTTTTAAAAGGGGTGCGGAGGGTTCTCTGCTGCAAAGGGACTGCTATGTCGCGCCCTCCGGCTTGCAGCCTCTGGAGCCGCTTTGGATGGATGGGAAGCTTTATGCCAGCGTGATGACGGATGAGGGGCAGGGCATAGCCTCGGTGCAGGACGACTTTCTCCTGCTCCTGGAGCCGAGCAATGCAAAAATAAATCATCTTTTTTCCCACGATGACAAGATTTTCTTTACATCTGACAAGTTCAGTGTAAACGAATTGTTTACATTAGACCCTTCCGATGGAACTATAGTCCAGATGACAAATCTGGCTCAGGGTGGTCGGGACTTTACCATTTTAGGGGATTCTCTATATTTTACCGTGCTTTCTTCCAGGGGGCGAAATATCTGTCGCACGGCCCTGAGCGAGCTGCCGGTGAAAGAGGTGGACTGGACTTTGCGGCCGGCTCATCCTATGGCGGACAGCCTTGCCTCCCGCTTCGATTTATCTCTTATTAATAATCGTCCGGACACCCTCCTCTCCGCTCCGAAAGCATATTCTCGCATCAAAAACGCTTTCAGGTTTCACTCCTGGGTACCTTTGTACATAGATTATGACGATATTTTGTCTGGAAGTCTGGAGTCCATCTATTCTGAAGTGGGTCTGGGCGGCACGCTCTTTTTCCAGAACGACCTGAGCACCTTCTATGGAAGCCTCGCCTACAGGGCTTGGACGGCGGCCACTGCCTGGGTGCCAGCCGCGGAGTTGAATCTCTCGTACCGAGCCTTGTATCCTGTCATCGACCTTAAGGCTATTCTCCAAACCGGCGGCTATTATGGGCGATTGCGCAGCTATGTGCCTTTGAATTTCTCTGCCAATGGCTGGAGCCGCGGGCTTATCCCTGTCTGCAGCTATGAGTTCAATTCCTCTCAGAGTATCCTTAGCGCCTCCCTTCGGGCTTATAATATTCTTTCGCAGCCGCATTCCTGTGTCCTGCCGAGACTTGGCATAGGGGCAGAAGTGGGGGTGCAGAAGTATGATTTGGGGGAGAGTTCGGGGCTGTCGTTTTTCCTTTCGGCTTATGGCTATCTGCCTGGAGTGAAAAGTACCCACAGCATAGCCTTCAATTATAACTTGTCCCAAATGAAAGGCCTTAACTCCTTGACAGTAAGGTATGCGATGCCTTTCCTTTATCTGGATTCCTCGCTCTTGGCTCCGCTAACTTATGTGAAGAATTTCGAGTTCATTCCTTTCTATCGTTATCACGATAGTGTCTTGGAGAATGTGAGGCACGAACACAGGGCCGGAGCTCAGCTGAATGTGGTTTTGGGGAATCTGCTCTGTTTAATTTATGATTTCAGGCTGGGGATTCAGTATTCCTATGGAAGTGTCCTGGGGTCTATAACCGAATTTAAGATGTCTTATGATTTGTAGTAAATGTTCTAAGGAGTTTAATTCCGCTCAACCTCGAGCTGTGAATGTGGCCGAGCATCCTGAGTTGAAGGCGAAGATTCAGGATGGCACTTTTTTCTTACATAAATGTCCTTATTGTGCTTCCCTGGAATTGGACAATGAGGATTTTCTATATCACGACCCTGAGGCTCACTTGCTGATCGCCTTGTCGTCCAGGGATTTGAGTTCAGATGGTTTGGAAGGTTATACCTGTCGTCTGGTGTCTTCGGTGGGGGATTTGCTGGAGAAATTGAAGATTTTCGAGGCGGGGCTTGATGACATCGCCATTGAGATCTGTAAGTTCGTGACTATGCAGGATTTGGGAAAGGACCTGCAGCTGCGCTTTTATAAGATGGAGGGCTCCGACGGGGAGATAATATTGGCATATCCGGAAAAGGGGGAGATGCAGATGCTGGAAATAGGGCAGAGGGTTTATTCGGACGCAGTGGGGATTTTGGAAAGGACGCCTGAACTCAGCAGGGCGGCAAGTGGACTTGTTAAGGTGGATCAGAATTGGCTTTGCGGGTTCTTTAAATAATGAATTGTATTTGGATATGTTAGTTAAAAAGTTTAGATTTGTAATTCGACACACATAAAACTAATAATATAATGAAAGAGTATTCAAAAAACGACATTAGAAACGTGGTGCTGCTTGGCGCGACCAAGTCGGGTAAAACCACGTTATCTGAAGCAATGCTTTTCGAGGGCAAAGTTATCGACAGAAGGGGAACGGTTGAGGATAAGAACACTGTTTCCGATAACAATGAACTTGAAAAGCTTAACCAGAGATCCATTTACGCCACTCCGCTTTATGCAGAGTTTATGAACAAGAAGATAAACATCATCGATGCTCCTGGTTCAGACGACTTTATAGGAGGTGCCGTGGCTGCCTTCAAGGTGTGTGAGAACGGTATTCTCGTGATTAATGCACAGCAGGGCGTGGAAGTGGGGACCAGAGGTCTGCTTCGCTATGCTGACAACTATAATATTCCATTGGTGATAGCCGTAAACCAGCTGGATGGAGACAAGGCCGACTGGGATATGACTCTCGCTTCTTTGAAAGAGGAACTTGGGAATAAGATTATCCCTATTCAGTTCCCTACCAAGGTGGGCGCAGGCTTTGACGGTTTCGTGGACGTGCTTACTATGAAGTACTATCACTTCAAGGATGAAAACGGAACTCGTGAGGATTTGGATATCCCTGCTGATCTTCAGGATCAGGCTGAGCTTGCCCGTCAGGAGCTTATCGAGAAAGCTGCTGAATTTGACGATACCCTTATGGAGAAATTCTTCGAGGAGGGTACCCTTACTGAAGATGAAATCCGTGCCGGTCTGGCTGTCGGAATCAAAAATAGGGAGGTCTTCCCTATCCTTTGCGTGAGCGCTAAGAAGGATATCGGCGTTAAACGTCTGCTGGAGTTTACCAAGAACGTGTCTGTGGCTCCGGAAGTGGATGATACCAAGCCGGCATCCTTATTTATATATCAGAATGACGTGGAGCCACACGTGGGTGAGGTTTCATATTTCAAGGTTATGTCAGGCGTCGTTACCGCCGGCTCTGAATACGAAGACCCTAAGAGCTTTAACAAGGAGAAATTCTCTAATGTCTATGTTGTTGCAGGTAACAAGAGAGAGCCTGTACAGAGCCTGCACGCCGGAGACTTCGGTTGTGCCGTCAAGCTGAAGAACGGTAAGGCTAATACCACATTCTCTGCTCCTGGCTCCGGTATCAGCTATGATAAGATAGTTTTCCCTGCCCCTAAGTATCGCTGCGCCATCAAGGCTAAGGTTCAGCAGGATGAGCAGAAACTCGGAGATGCTCTGAAGAAGATCTCCAATCAGGATCCTACAGTGGTGGTGGAATACTCTAAGGAGTTGCGTCAGACCATACTCAGCGGTAATGGTGAGCAGCATATTAATATGGTCAAGTGGCGTCTGAATAACGAGTTCGGTCTTAATGTCGAGCTCTTTGCCCCGAAGGTGCCATATCGTGAGACCATTACCAAGGTGGCCAATGCCCAGTACAGGCATAAGAAGCAGAGTGGTGGTGCCGGTCAGTTCGGCGAGGTTCATCTGCTTGTTTGCCCTGCAGAGGGTGAGTTGAGGACCAAATTCAATATCGACGGCAAGGATACTCAGCTGAATGTCAAGACTTCCGAAGTCGTAGATTTGGAATGGGGTGGAAAACTCGAGTTTTATAACTGCGTGGTCGGCGGTGCCATCGACCTGGGCTTTATGCCTGCCATCCTGAAGGGTATCAAGGAGAGAATGGTTGAGGGTCCTCTTACCGGTTCTTATGCCCGTGATATCAGGGTCTTTGTTTATGACGGTAAGATGCATCCGGTGGATTCCAAGGAAATCGCCTTCATTATCGCTGGACGCAATGCCTTCAAGGAGGCTTTCCGTAATGCGGGTCCGAAGATTCTGGAGCCTATCTATAATGTGGAGATTATGACTCCTGGTGAGTATCAGGGTGCAGTGATGTCTGACCTTCAGAACCGTAGAGGTATTCTCGGTGACTTGGGTGCTGACAAGGGATTCTCTATCCTAAAGGCAAGGGTTCCGCTCGCTGAGCTTTACCGCTACTCTACAGTGCTGAGTTCCCTGACCTCAGGTTCTGCTACCTTCACTATGGAGTTTGCTGACTATCAGCCTGTTCCTAGTGACGTTCAGACCAAGCTCCTGGCAGAGTACGCTGCACAGGATACTGAGGATGAATAGGTTCTAGCAGTTTTGTCCGGCTTGTCCGGGTATCCTATATAAGAAGGGTGTCGACTAAAAAGGGTCGGCCCCTTCTTTTTTATGAGCGGGTGCTGAAAAAATAGCATTTTTCCGGTTCATTTTTGGTCAAATGGGGGGGGTATTAAAAAATTGATTTTTATCTTGTCATTTATTCTGTAAATACTTAACTTTGAGGGTTTTCACCAAAAATCGCAACGATTTATTTGGAAAAATTATAAATGACAAACTTAAAAATATACCTCATTTCGGCATTCGTTTTACTCTCGAATGTGTTTGCCTGCTC
>CAMFSN010000007.1 GCA_945983015.1 uncultured Bacteroidales bacterium | reverse complement strand
CGTCATATCTGTTCGAAAGGGCAGCCTTTACTCCACTCTCTCCATCCTCTGCCACATCTACAGAGTATGATTCTTCTGTCAAAATCTCCCTGAGAGAATTTCTGATGGATCTCTCGTCATCTATTATCAATATCTTCATAAATTCTGTCTCCCTTTCTCATACTCATCCTGAGCCCTCTGCACGCTCACGGAACGTTTTAAAACAAAACCGGCTCCCAGGTACTTGGTTCTCACATCCTCATCCGAAGCCAAAGCCACAGGTGTGCCTTCCTGAAGGATGGTTCCCTCGTAGAGCAGGTAGGCCCTGTCCGTAATCGCCAAAGTCTCGCCTACGTTATGGTCAGTAATGATCACACCTATGTTCTTATATTTGAGTTTGGCGATGATGTACTGAATATCCTCCACAGCTATAGGGTCCACACCCGCAAAAGGCTCATCCAATAGGATGAATTTAGGGTCTATCGCGAGGGCTCTCGCGATTTCGCAGCGACGTCTCTCGCCTCCGGAGAGCTGGATTCCCAGGGACTTCCTGACCTTCGAGAGATTAAACTCACTGATCAATTCCTCAAGCCTTTCCAGCCTTTGCTTTTTCGGAATTCCCTTCATCTCCATAACCGAAAGGATATTATCCTCCACGGACATCTTCCTGAACACGGAGGCGTCCTGAGGGAGATATCCAACTCCCATCTGAGCCCTCTTGTACATAGGAAACTTTGTTATCTCCTTGTCGTCCAGATAGACGTGACCCTCATTAGGCACTATCTGCCCTGTTATCATATAGAAACTGGTGGTCTTTCCTGCGCCGTTAGGACCCAAAAAACCCACGATTTCTCCCTGATTGACTTCCATCGACACTCCTTTCACTACCGTGCGGATGCCGTATTTCTTTACCAGATTTTCACAACGAAGTTTCATTCCTCTACGAATCAAGTTCCAAATCAACTACCAGATGACTTACCTCCGGATGGTCTTCCATAATTTTTTTAGCCTTGTCCTGAGCCATATAGATAATCTCCTTCACCTCTTCGGCAGGTATCAGATCGACCCCAAGCCTGGCACGGGAAGTGCCTAGAGCCTGCTGCATCTTAGTCTGCATCCTGAGTACGAACTTATCTTCGAGCCACTTTTTGGTATTCTCATTATCTACCTTAATGGTCAGAAACATATCATTATCCTTCAGAGATATCTCATAAGGCGCATTCGAGAATATGCCGGCAAGTCTGCTGCTGACAGGACTGGCCTGACACATAGCTATGATGTCTTTCCAACTTTTTTCCACATCGGCTTCCGATGGCAAAGGGTCCTGCACAGTTGACTCTTTTGACTCCCCTGACAATTCCTTCTCTTCCTTCATCATAGAGCTGAGGGAAAGGGCGGCGGGACGGCGCTGACGGGCGCGCCCCGTCTCAGCCGATGGCTGAGGCTCGGCTGGCGCTGCCTGTGGCGGAGTTGATGCCGGCGGATCTGCTGGGGTCGCTGGGCTCGATGGGCTCGCTGGAGCCACTGATGCTTGTGGAGTAGCTGGGGTCGCTGAAGCTACCGAGGCCTGTGGAGTAGCTGAAGCCGCAGGTGCTGCTGTTGCCTGTGGAGCTACTGTTGCCTGTGGAGTCAGCGCCGCAGGTGCTGATACAGGTGCTGATACAGGTGCTGATACAGGGGCAGGGGCAGAGGCAGCGGCGGAGCTAGGGGCAGGCTTGGAAGAAAGGCTCTGCTGAGAGGCATCAGGCTTGGCATTTATAAAACAAAGCTTCAAGAGCGAAAACTCCACGTGAAGCCTCTGGTTAGCTGCCTGCTTAAATCCTGACTCACAAGCACTTATATAAGAAAGAGCAGTATAAAGGAAATTCACGCTGCACTCCTCTGACTGTTTTTTATACCTCTCCTTAAGACTTTCCGGAAAATCCAGCAAAGCCTCAAGTCCACCGGTCTTGCTGACCAGCAGGTCTCTAAGATGCTCCCCGACTGAAACCACGAAATACAGGGCATTGAAACCCTTGGAAAGAACCTCGTTGATTATCAGCAGAACAGTGGCATAGTCAGACCTTAGGGCGGCTTCCACCAGGCGGAAAGAGTAATCGTAGTCCAGCACATTCAGGTTCCGCAGCACCTCCTGGTGATCCACTTGCGTACCGCAGAATGCTATCGTCTGATCAAAGATGGTAAGGGCATCGCGCATAGCCCCGTCAGCCTTTCTGGCTATCACGTGCAGACTCTCATCCGCTATGCTGACATTCTCCTTGTCAGCGATGTTTCTAAGGTTCCTGACTATGTCCGGAACACTTATCCGGTTAAAGTCATAGGTCTGACAGCGAGAGAGTATGGTAGGGATAATCTTATGCTTTTCTGTCGTACATAGGATGAAAATGGCGTGGGCAGGCGGTTCCTCCAATGTCTTCAGGAAGGCATTGAAAGCCTGCTGGGAAAGCATATGCACCTCGTCTATGATATAGACGCTGTACTTCCCGACCTGGGGAGGGATTTGAACCTGATCCATCAGGGCCTTGATGTCCTCAACTCCATTGTTTGAGGCTGCGTCTAGTTCGTGGATGCAGTAGGAGCGACCTTCGGCAAATGACAGGCAGGACTCGCACTGACCACAAGGCTCCATATCCTCCGTAGGATGAGAACAGTTTATGGCCTTCGCGAAAATACGGGCTGAAGAAGTCTTTCCAACCCCTCTCGGTCCGCAGAAAAGATATGCGTGTGCCAATTTTCCCCTCTGGATGGAATTTTTCAGAGTTCTGGCTATAGTATCCTGACCTATCAGATGTTCGAAAGAATCGGGACGATATTTTCTGGCTGATACGATATAATCTGACATAGGCACAAATTTAAGTATTTTTTCGGCAAAGAAAAATAATTGGAATTATGTATATTTGCGTGAATGAAACATAAGACTCTAAAATATCTGCTCGGGATGCTCCTGCTGCTTTGTTGCGTGAATGCTCAGGCGCAATTCAGGATTTACACTAAAAAAAGCAGGCTCTCTGATTTTCCGGCCAAGACCACAATGGTCGTTCTAAGCGGGAACGAGCTGCTGGACATAGCGATAAAAAACGAGATCAAGAGCCGTTGGAGAGTGTCCCCTTTCGAATTCTGCTTTAAAGAAGATCTGGAAAGCATTAAGGTCTCTCCTCTTTACTACATCCTGTACCTGACGGAAGAGAACAATTCCCTGATTTACCTGAATCTGGAAAAATGCGGAGACAAGAAGGGCTTTTCCAGTATGAACAGCAGAATGGACATTCTAAAGCTTCCTTTGAGCCCTAAAGATTTTTCCACCGGCAGGGAGATTTCCTATCTCAGTGCGATGATAGACATAATGCAGCACTACGTAGAGAGTTCCATCCTGCACGACCAGGTAGTCTATATGAATCTGGACCAATTTTCAGGTCCGCTCTCAAAAGGCAGGAAAAAGACGCTGTACATAGCCCGGGAAGATCTTTCCGATGGCATAGCGGGCAAGGACTCCCTTAGCTCAAGCGGACACGGACTGGTCTATACTGACAGTTTCACTGTGGACAGTCTTTTCAATGCCGGTTCAGCCGATGCCCTGATAGGCTTTTGCATCAGCAGCAACGAGCCTTCACCCAAATCCGAAAGCATACAGGTCATAGTGAGCGCAGACAGACACGAACTGCTCTACTATAAGAAGAACAAATACAAGAAAATTGGCCAAAGAGGCTTTACCCAAAAAAGCCTGAAAGCCATCCAAGCCGAGCACAAATATAAAAATGATACAAAGCACTAGTCCGCAAGGGCTGAGATATATAATTAAAAGAAGCGGCGGCAAATCCGCCTGTTGCGCCATCAGTGTCAGATGTGGCACCAGGGCGGAAGAGGAACTTCCTGAAGGAATAGCTCATTTCGTAGAACACTGCCTATTTAAGGGAAGCGAGCACAGAAGCGCCAGAAGCATCAATTCTGTGCTTGACAAATTGGGCGGAGAACTCAATGCCTACACCACCAAGGAAGAGATAGTGCTGCACGCCACCACCCTCAGGGAAGACATAGGGAAGGCCGTAAGACTACTGCTGGAAATAGCAAGCGAGGCCACTTTCCCTGAAGACGAGATAGAGATAGAAAAGGGTGTGGTGATAGACGAGATCATATCTTATAAAGACAGCCCCTCGGAAGACATCTTCGACAAATTCGAAAGCCTCTTCTTCGAAGGACATCCTCTGGGGAGACTTACCCTGGGGACAGTGGATTCCATCAGAAATGCCAAGAGGGAAGACCTGCTAACTTTCTACAAGAGACATTTCCGCCCATCTTCTATGGTCCTCAGCATTGTGGCTGACGAAAAAGAGGAGAAACTGGAAAAAATGCTCCTGTCAGCCTGCGCCAAATACCTCAAACAAAGCCCCCCATACACTTATGCAGAGCAATTTCCTCCCCTTCCTCGGCATTTCAGCCTTAGGGAAGACAAAGGGAATCACGAGGTTAACCTGGTCTTGGGCTCCTTGGCCCCAAGTCTCTACGATAAGGAACGACGGATAGCAAGTGTTCTCCTTTGCAATATTCTTGGGGGTCCGGCCAGCAACAGCCTGCTAAATGCCCAATTGAGGGAGAAACACGGCTGGGTCTATGCCGCCGAGTGCAATTATAACCAATACAGCGATGCCGGTCTAGTGAGTATCAGCATAGGCTGTGAACAGGAGAATTTGAACAAATGCCTTAAAAGCATATCGCAGATACTAGATAAACTCCGCTCTGAAAAGTTTGGAGAAAAGTTTCTCAAGGCGGCGAAAAAACAACTGATGGGGCAACTCGCCATCTCTTCAGACAGCAAGGAGACCCAGTGCCTGTCTATGGGGAAAAACGTATTGGCCTACGGCAAACTCATCTCGGACGAAGAGAATTTAAAAATTCTCGAGGGCATCAGCGCCGAAGACCTTAGGACCTTAGCCCGAGAACTCTGGGGCGAAAACAAGATTTCTGAATTAATCTATATATAATGGAAAGTGCACAGGAGAAATATATCAGAGAACACAGCTCTGAAGAAAGCGAAGCCCTTAAGTGGTTGGTCAAACAGACCAATCTCAGGACAAACTACCCGAGGATGCTTTCCGGTCAGATTCAAGGGGAGCTGCTCAAGCTTATAGCCCAGATGCTTCAAGCTAGGAATATCCTGGAGATAGGCTGTTTTACCGGCTATTCCAGTATATGGCTGGCTATGGGCTTGGAAGCTGGGGGAAAGGTGGATAGCCTGGAGATTAACGACGAGTTGGAAGACCTGATCAGGGAAGGATGGAGCAGGGCTGGAGTCCAAGACAAGACGGAATTGCACCTGGGAGATGCGCTTGAGATTATGGAGCTTTTCCTCAATGAGGGAAGGAAATATGACCTTATATATATAGATGCTAACAAAAGGGAATACCTGAACTACTACAAAGCTGCAAAAAGACTCCTTAGAAAGGGAGGAGTGATTCTGGCCGACGACACTATGCTGGGAGGCAAGGTCTATGACAGTCCTGAAACTTCAGACAAACAGACAAGAGGACTTATAGAGTTTAATGACTTTGTGGCCGCCGATCCGGAAGTAGAGCAGCTTATTTTACCCCTTAGAGACGGCCTGAGCATCATTCGAAAACTCTGATTTTATCCCCGAAAGGAGTGTGACGAAAATAAAAATACTGTTTTTTCGTCACAAATATGCGCTTTTAATCCCCAAATAAGCCATTTTATCACATAATATGATTACTGGCGACTATTTCTTCCTGGAAAGAAGTGGTCGCTGTATTTTTGCAGCGTTATTAAAACAATTTAAAAATGGCACCAAGAAAAATGAGGCTCGACAATGCCTCTAACATATATCCCGCAGCCCTTACCAAGCGCTATGCCTCCATCTTCAGAATGAGCGTTAGCCTTAGCGAGGCTGTAAACCTTAACATACTCCAACAAGCTCTCAATACCACCATTGAAAGAATACCTCTCTTTGCGTACACTCTTAGAAACGGGGCATTCTGGTGGTATTTGAGAAAGCTTGACAAAACTCCCACCCTCAGCAAATACACCCCAAATCAGGACAAGAGGGGTTTCAAGTTCCACGGGGGCTTTCTTTTTAAAGTAAGCGCTGAGGACAACCGTATAGTCTTAGACGTATTTCACGCACTGGCCGATGGCAGAGGAGGAGAGACATTTTTGCTGACTCTTACGGCCGAGTACCTAAGAATGAGATACCAATTGAAGGATATCGCTTATAATGATGTCGTACTGAATCCTTTTGATCGCTCACACAGCAAGGAGACGGACGACTGCTTCGCATACTTTGCAGGCAAAAAGGGAGCGCTGGAGAAAAATGAATTGGCATACCATATCCCGGGAAAGAAGATTCATTTCGCGGAGCTGAACAGGGAACGCATTGTTTTGGATGGGGCGCAGACTAAGAAAGTATGTGCAGAGTACAAGTGCACAGTGACGGAGCTGCTTACCGCCGCTATGGTCAGCGCGCTGCAGCAAGTCTATGTCCACGACCGCAGAAAGAATAAGAAGACAGGGCTGAAAGTTAGTGTACCTGTGGATTTAAGGGCTCTTTTCCCAGGAAAGACACTGAGGAACTTTTCATCTTACGTGAATCTGGGCGTTAATGTCAATAACGGCAGCTTCAGTTTCGAGGAGATTCTCTCTCAGGTTATAGCTCAGAAGAAATATATGGCTCAACCTATAGAACTGGAGAAAAAAGTGGCCGCTAACGTGGCTCTGGAGAATAATTTTGCAGTGTCTATGATTCCTCTTGCCCTCAAGAGACCTATCATCGACCTTATCTGCCGCATCAAAGGGGATAGATTCTGTTCCCAGACCCTATCGAACCTGGGTTACATCAAACTTCCGGAGGCCATCAGCCCTTATGTTGAGGAGATGGATTTCATCCTGGGTCGCCAGAGAGGCACCAGCGGAGCTGCCGCCGCAGTAGGCATCAACGGAAAGATATTCCTGAATTTCACCAGGAATATCTATGAATCTGATTTTGAAAGCTATTTCTGCGAGCAGTTACACGAGCTAGGCATCAGCCCCCTTAGCCTACCTGAGCGCCATTTGAGAGAACTTCAGACGGCGTAATGAAACGCATCTTACCGTCTGCTTGACGGGCCATCAGTATCATTCCCTTGGACTCAATGCCACGGATAGTACGAGGGGCCAGGTTAGCCAGAATACAAATCTGCTTTCCTACCATATCCTCAGGGCTATAGTACTGGGCTATACCTGACACTATTACTCTGTGGTCTATGCCTGTATCTATAGTGAGTTTCAGGAGTTTATCCGTCTTAGGCACTCTTTCAGCCTCCAGGACAGTGGCTGTCCTGATATCCATAGCCTCAAAATCCTCGAAGCTCACCTCCTCTTTCTGAGGAGCTACCACTGAAGCGGCCTGACGTGCGGCTTCTTCCTCCCTGGCCTTGCGGATAGAATCAAGGCGGGCAAGCTGGGCATCTATCTGAGCGTCCTCAATCTTCTCAAAGAGCAACTCGGCAGGCCTCAACTGATGTCCCTCTGCCAATGCCTCCAAACTTCCAATCTTATCCCAATCCAGAGTACAATCCAGCATCTGCCTCAGACGCTGGGCGGCAAAAGGAGTAAATGGTTCAAAGACAGTGGAAAGAGCGGCACAAATCTGAAGACATACATTCAGGATGCTAGCCGCCCTGTCCATATCAGTCTTAGCCACCTTCCACGGTTCAGTGTCAGAGATATACTTGTTACCTATACGGGCTATGTTCATCGCATCCTTAAGAGCCTCCCTGAACTTGTAAGCCCTGATATTCTGCTCTATGGATTCCTTCAGCTGAGGAAGTTGGCCAATAGCCTCCCTGTCTATGTCCTGAAGTTCTCCAAGAGGCGGAACCACTCCGGCGAAATACTTATGAGTCAAGACCATAGCCCTATTTACAAAGTTCCCGAAGATAGCCACCAGCTCGCTGTTGTTACGAGCCTGAAAATCCTTCCAGCTAAAATCATTATCCTTGGTTTCAGGGGCATTGGCAGTCAGGACATAACGCAGAACATCCTGTTTGCCAGGGAAATCCTGAAGGTACTCGTGAGCCCAGACAGCCCAACCACGGGAAGTGGAAATCTTCTCCCCCTCGAGATTCAGGAATTCATTAGCCGGAACATTGTCAGGAAGAATGAATCCATCTCCATAGGCCTTCAACATAGCGGGGAACACTATACAGTGGAAAACTATATTATCCTTTCCTATGAAGTGAACCAGCTTAGTTTCCTCGCTCTTCCACCACTTCTCCCAATCCTCTGGGAGCAATTCCATGGTATTCGAAATGTAGCCTATAGGAGCATCGAACCAAACGTAGAGCACCTTGCCTTCCGCCCCCTCCACAGGCACAGGAATACCCCAGTCCAGGTCCCTGGTCACAGCACGAGGCTGAAGCCCACCGTCCAACCAACTCTTCACCTGCCCATAGACATTAGGTCTCCATTCCTTATGTCCTTCCAAAATCCATTCTCTAAGCCACTGCTCGTAATCCTGCAAAGGCAGATACCAGTGGGTAGTCTTCTTTTTTATAGGTTCAGCGCCGCTGAGTTTAGACTTTGGATTTATCAATTCCTCCGGAGAAAGGGTGCTGCCGCACTTCTCGCACTGGTCGCCATAAGCCCCTTCGGCTCCGCACTTAGGGCAGGTTCCCACGATGTAGCGGTCAGCCAGAAAACACTTGGCCTCAGGATCGTAATACTGCTCGCTTTCCTTGGTGATAAACTTCCCATCGTCGAGCAGTTTCTTAAAAAATGCCGAGGCATTCTCAGCGTGAACCTTAGAGCTGGTCCTTCCATAGATATCGAAATTGATTCCGAAACCCTTAAAGGACTCGTCTATGATATGATGATATTCATCCACGACCTCCTGAGGAGAACAGCCGCGCTTTTTAGCCTGAATGGTGATAGGCACTCCGTGCTCGTCGCTTCCACAGACATACAGGACCTCTTCCCCTCGCATCCTGAGGAAACGCACATAGATATCAGCCGGCACATATACCCCTGCCAAATGTCCGATATGCACCGGTCCATTGGCATAAGGAAGGGCGCAAGTCACAAGCGTTCTCTTAAATTTATTTTCCATATCAGTTAATTTTTTTCTCCTTAATCTTCTTTATACTATTTTGATTCTGAGTTATTTCCTTCAGAATCTCCACCTGCCTCTCCCTATCCTGCACAGTCAATATCTCTTTTTTCAATTCCGCCACCCTACTCTCAAGTCTCTTCTCCGCCAGATTCAAAAGACTTTGAGGCACGTAGTTGGCAAGCCAGGACGACTCCGCGGTAAGAGCACTCTTCATCTTATCCGAGGTAATCTCATAGCGGTCAATCACCAAATCAGCCACGATAGAGGCAATCACCCTGTCCTCCCCATCCAATAATTTCCGCACTATCATCTCACAATCCAGACCCTGGTCGTAATACATAGTCTTAAAGGCAGAGCAGATGGACTCATACCTACTGTTCGCCATCACATATCCATCCTCTTCCAAGGCATTCACTATAAAATCCGCCACGGAAATCCCACTCTCCTCATAAAATTGAGAGCCATAGGGAAAGTTCAGGACCTTAGAACCATAACGCAGCAGAAAATTAAGCAGTTCAGCCTCTGTCGGGGCCAATATCTCATTCTCAGGCTTATAGCCAGCCTTCGCAAGTTCCGGCTTTGCTTCAATGGCCCTTTCCGCCTGCTGCTTATTCTGCACGGCCTTCTGTCTGCGGCCAATGCGATTAAAAATAATGTTCTCCTCTATGCCAAACTTCTCCGCCACTTCCCGCACGTACACCGCCCTTGTCACCGGATCCGGAAGTTTGGAAATCGTATCCGCGACCTCATTGATCACCTCCGCCCTTTTCAAGGGGTCCGAGCCGGCAGACTTAAGCAGAATCTCAGACTTGAAGCTGACAAAATCCTGCTCGTGTTCAGTAATATACGACTCAAACTCCGCCAAGCTGTGAGTCCTGCCATAGCTGTCAGGGTCCTCGCCTGGAGGAAGCAGAACTATCCTCACGTTCATCCCCTCCTCCAGCACCATATCCGTTCCACGAAGCGCCGCCTTTATTCCGGCATTATCCCCGTCGTACATAATGGTCAGATTCGAAGAAAACTTACGTATCAGCCTGATCTGCTCCACTGTAAGGGAAGTTCCGCAGGAAGCCACCACATTTTTGATACCCAACTGATGCAAGGTAATCACATCTATGTTACCCTCAACCAGATAACACTTGTCATTCCTGGAGATATCCGTCTTCGCCTGATAGATTCCCAGCAGGCTGCGGCTCTTCACATAGAGTTCAGATTCCGGAGAATTGACATACTTGGCAGGATTATCCGACTTTAAGGTTCTACCGGAAAAAGCTATGACACGACCCGAAAGCGAATAGATAGGGAACATCACCCTCTCCCTGAAACGGTCCACCACTGCTCCATCCTCCCGTCTCACACTAAGTCCGAGCTCCAGCAGATACTCCTCCTTGTATCCGGCAGCCACAGCCGCATCGGTCAAAGCCCTTTTCCCCGAAGGTGCCCAGCCCAGGCCTTCCGCGGCTATAGTCTCATCCTCAAGTCCACGCTTGTGATAATAGGCCAATGCCACTGTCCTGCCTTCGGCAGTAGAGAGTTGAGCAATGTAAAACTTATGGGCAAACTCATTAACCAGCAAAAGGGACTCCCTCTTCTGTCGGGACATCAGTTCCTCGGCACTGACTTCCTCCTCCACCACCTCTATATGGTACTTCTTGGCTATATATTTCATAGCCTCGGTATAGGAACAGTGCTCGTGCTCCATTACAAAAGAAACCGCAGAACCGGACTTTCCGCAACCGAAACACTTGAAAATACCCTTCGATGGGGACACGTGAAAGGACGGAGTCTTCTCGTTATGGAAAGGACAGCAAGCCACAAAACCGGCTCCGCGACGCTTCAAGGTCACGAAGTCAGAGATTACCTCTTCTATCTTAAGGCTATCCTGAATCTTCTGTATGCTGTCTCTGCTAATCATTTAGGGCTGCAAATATACTCAATTATGAGGCAACTTCGCAAAGGAATTTCAGTCTCACAAGCCGGATTTCATCCTCAGTATAGTCATTCCCCAAAGCAGATATGGCCTCCTCCAGAGAATCCGAGCTGGCCTCGTTACGGAAATAATCCATCAACTCCTCCGTCACGTCAGGTTCAATCTCCTGATTTATATAATAATTCAGATTCAGCTTAGTACCTGAAGACACTATACTCTCTATCTCTTCATAGAGTTCCTCCATACTCAAATCCATAGCAGAAGCCACCTCGTCAAAAGAAATCCTCCTGTCTATCTGAGATATAATCTTACTCTTGCGATTCGAGCCCGCAGGAGTCTTCACCACATAGTCGGAAGGTCGGCTTATCTCATTCTCCTCCACATACTTGGCTATAAGTTCCACGAATGGCTTACCGAATTTCTTAGCCTTTCCTTCTCCCACCCCCTGACAGTTCTTAAGTTCCTCTATGGTAATAGGATAGATAATGGACATATCGTCCAGGGCCGGGTCTTGGAACAATATCCAAGGCTGAAGTCCGAGTTTATGAGCCATATCTTTTCTCAAGTCCTTAAGCAGGGCGAGCAATTGCTCGTCTCCCCCGCCTCCACGAAGTGCAGCCAGGCTTACAGCCGCTTCCTCCTCATCGTCATCTCCCCCGCCTGTTCCGCTAAACTCCCTGTCCTCCACCATATTCAAAGGCCAAGGATCATCCAGGAACATTCTCCCCAGGTCAGTGACATAGATAAGGCCATAAGTCTCAATCTCCTTTTCCAGAAGGTGGGCGATCAGGCCCTGATGCATCACTGCAGCCCAAAACTTCTCGGTATGAGTGGCTCCGGCCGCAAAGTACTTGTTCTTATCGTGATTATAGCTCTTCACCAAAGCGGTCTCGCTTCCTGCCAATATGGCCGCAAGATGCTCTATCTTAAAATGCTCCTTAAGGGAGAGAACCAGACGGATGACAAGCTTCATTTCGGCCCTGCCGTCAAATATGGTCCGAGGATGCAGACAGTTGTCACACATCCCGCAATTGTCCTTAAGGTAGTCCTCCCCGAAATAACCGAGGAGAAGTTTGCGACGACATTGGCCCGACTCCGCATAAGAAACCACCTCATCGAGCAGTTGCCTGGTAATGTCCTGCTCGGCAAGAGGCTTCCCCTTCATAAACTTCTCCAGCTTCTGTATATCCTTATAACTGTAATAAGTTATACATTCGCCCTGCAGCCCGTCTCGTCCAGCCCTTCCTGTCTCCTGATAATAGCCCTCGACGCTCTTTGGGATATCATAATGTATCACGAAACGAATGTCCGGCTTGTCTATCCCCATTCCGAAGGCTATGGTAGCCACTATCACATCCACGTCCTCCATAAGGAAGCGGTCCTGATTCTCGGCGCGAGTCTTAGCATCCAAGCCTGCGTGATAAGGCAGGGCCCTTATCCCGTTTATCTGCAGGAACTGAGCCATCTCCTCCACCTTACGCCTGCTCAGACAGTAGATGATACCTGAAGTCCCCGGGTGCAGACGGATGTATCTGATTATATCCTTTTCGGCATCCACCTTATCCTTCACCTCGTAATAGAGATTTGGCCTATTGAAGGAAGACTTGAACACCAAAGCATCTGGAATGCCCAGGTTCTTAAGGATGTCACTCTGCACCTTAGGAGTGGCTGTGGCAGTCAGGGCTATGATCGGAGCCTTGCCAATCTCATCCACAATAGGTCTGATACGCCGGTACTCGGGACGAAAATCGTGTCCCCACTCAGAGATACAGTGAGCCTCATCCACAGCATAGAAAGAGACTTTCACCTGCCTTAAAAGGGCTACGTTTTCCGCCTTTGTCAAAGACTCGGGAGCCACATAGAGTATCTTAGTCTTAGCGCTCAGCAGATCGGCCTTGACCTCATCAATCTGAGCCTTGTTCAAGGAGGAATTTAAGAAGTGAGCTATACTCTCATTCCCCGAGACAAAGCCTCGGATGGCATCTACCTGATTCTTCATCAGGGCGATGAGCGGCGAAATCACCACCGCTACCCCATCCAGCATCAGGGCTGGAAGCTGATAACAGAGAGATTTACCTCCGCCGGTAGGCATAAGGACGAAGCAATCCTTCCCTTCCAGAAGAGAATGGATGACTTCTTCCTGTTCCCCTTTAAAGGCGTCAAAGCCAAAGAAATCCTTCAGTGTATTTCTAATGTCTGCCGATGTGAAAGCCATAAACTTAAAATGTATGAATAGCTAATCCAGAACGCAATTTAGGTTCAAACCAAGTCGTTTTAGGTGGCATTATGCCTTTATTGTCTGAAATGTCTTCAATCTGCCGCATACTTACAGGATAGAGGGCAAAGGCGAGTTTCATCTCCCCTGAATCCACCCGGCGCTGCAATTCTCCAAGTCCTCTGATACCTCCCACGAAATCTATCCTGCTGTCGGTACGCAGATCCTTTATCCCCAGAATCTCATCCAGGACATATTTGGAGAGGATACTCACGTCCAGCTCATCCACCAGGGATACTCCCTGCCAAGTATCATCCTTGGCCTTGAGCTTATACCACTTCCCATCCATATACATAGAGAAATAGTGCAAATCCTCAGGATGATAGGTCTCGCTGCCCTGACAGGACACTTCGAAATGTTTTTCCAAAAGAGAGATTATCTGAGCGTGGGTCAAGCCATTGGTATCCCTTATCACACGGTTATAGTCCAGGACCTGAAGCTGATCATCCGGAAAACATACAGCCATAAAATAGTTGTACTCCTCATCTCCCCTGTGATTAGGATTCTTCGCAGCCCTCTCCTGCCCAACTCGGGCGGCAGCCGCACTGCGATGATGCCCGTCAGCTATATAGAAAGCCTCCACCTTCTCCTCGAAAAGCCTGGAAATCTGTTCTATCTTATCATCGTCAGAGATAATCCAGAACCTATGCCCGAAGCCATTCTCATCCCTGAAGTCGTATTCCGGACTGCCCGCCGACACTTCTCTGAGAATATCCTCCAATTCCTTCTGCTCCCTAAAGGCGAAGAACACCGGTTCGATATTCGCACTCTGTATGTTCACGTGCACCATTCGGTCATCTTCCTTATCCCTTCTGGTAAGCTCGTGTTTTTTTATCTTCCCCTCGGCATAATCCTGACAATGGGCGCAAAGCACGAAACCATACTGGCTTCTCTCCCCCATAGTCTGGGCATAGACATAATAACACTCTTTGCTGTCCCTTACAAGCCAGCCCTTCTCCTGCCAGAGCGCAAAATTCTCCACCGCCTTATCGTAAACCCTAGGGTCACTGTCCTGAAGCATAGGAGAAAAATCTATCTCCGGTTTAGTAATATGAAGCAGGGACTTCTCCCCAGCCATCTTCAAGGCTTCTTCCGAATTCAGCACATCGTATGGCGGAGAAGCTATCTGCTCGACCAAAGTCTTAGGCGGGCGCAATGCCGCAAATGCCTTCACTCTCATCTGTTTACCTGAAATTTAGTGTTACCCGTAGCGAAAAAATCCACTATCTGCCTTGCAGCAGCATAGCCAGCGTTAATGTTAGCCTCCGAAGTCTGGGCGCCCATCTTCTTGGAATTGGCATAAATCCTAAGGCCAAATTCCTCCCTAAGCTGAGCGTAATTATCCGGAGCCACATCAGTAGCATACTTAAGATCAGTTCTTTCTGCCAATGCCTTTTTCAATCCCTGCTCATTCACCACTTCCTTGCGGGCCGTATTCACCAGAACTCCACCCTTAGGCATCAGGCCAAGCAGCCTATCCCCTACCAAGCCTTCCGTCGATGGCAGCAAAGGCACATTCAGGGACACATAATTACACTCGCTGTAAAGTCTTTCCAGACTCTCCACGGGCTCCACGCCATAAGACCTGAGGTCCTCCGCACTGCGTACCGGGTCATAAGCCTTTACCTTCATACCCAGTGCCGCAGCCTTCGCGGCTATCAGGCAGCCCACATTACCGAAGCCCTGGATACCCAGAGTCTTTCCGGCTATCTCCGTTCCGGTAGCCGGGGTGAACTGATTGCGGACCATAAAGATCATAAGAGCTATGGCCAGCTCCGCGACAGCATTGGCATTCTGACCAGGGGTGTTCATAACCACCACTCCGGCACTGGTGGCGGCCTGCAGGTCTATGTTATCAAAGCCGGCGCCAGCCCTTACCACTATCTTAAGCTCGGGAGCAGCCTTAATGACCGCCTCAGTGACCAGGTCACTTCTCACTATCAGGGCATTTACATCCTTTACCGCCTCTATCAATTCAGCTTCCGAGGCATACTTTTCAAGCACTTCAAAACTATGCCCGCCTTCCCTTATTATCTTAGCAATGCCTTCCACAGCCTGGGCGGAAAAAGGCTTCTGTGTAGCTAACAATACCTTCATAATCAATTATTTATGGAGTTCTTCGAATTTTCTCATACAGTCGATCAAGGCATCTACGTCTTCCTGCGTGGAAGCATTGTAAATGGAAGCCCTGAAGCCGCCCACACTTCTGTGGCCCTTGATGCCCACCATTCCGGCTGCCTTCGCATAAGACATAAACTCGTCTTGGAGAGACTCATAGCCAGGAGCCATCACGAAGCAGACATTCATAAGCGACCTATCCTCAACTGCCGCGGTACCGGTGAAAAGACTGTTCCTGTCTATCTCGGCATAGAGGCTGGCAGCCTTGATCTTATTCCTTTCGTGTATGACCTCGACCCCTCCCTGAGCCTTTATCCACTTGAGTGTAAGATACATGACATAGATAGAGAAGACAGGAGGAGTATTAAACATCGACTCCTTGTCTATATGAACCCTAAGATCCAACATAGTAGGCAGATACCTGCTCACCTTTCCCAAGCTGTCTTTTTTAATTATGGCAAAGGTACATCCGGCGGTACCCACATTCTTCTGGGCGCCTCCGTATATCATAGTGTATTTGCTGACATCTACAGGTCTGCTCATTATATCGGAGGACATATCTGCAATCAGAGGAACAGGAGAATCCAAATCCTCGTGAATCTCAGTACCGTAGATAGTATTGTTAGTAGTAATATGGAAATAGTCCGCATCGGAAGGGATAGTGTAGCCCTTAGGGATATAGGAATAATTCCTGTCCTTCGAGGAAGCCACGCATTCCACCTCTCCCAAGCCCTTAGCTTCCTTCAGCGCCTTGTTCGCCCAGACTCCAGTATCCAGATATGCGGCCTTTTTCTCCAGATAATTCATAGCTACGTAAAGAAATTCCATAGACGCACCCGAAGAGAGGAAAACCACCTCATAGTCCTGAGGAATCTTAAGCAGTTCCTTCCATAACTGACGGGTCTGCTCCATTATATTCTCCCACTCCTTGGTCCTGTGAGAAATAGAAAGCAGAGAAACCCCCGTCCCTGCAAACTCACGGATAGCCTCAGTGGCACCGTCCAGCACTTCTTGAGGCAAAAGGCAAGGACCGGCATTGAAAACGTGTACTTTAGACATAGTTCGTAGTATTTATAAGATATTGTATTTAAAGTTAGCAATTAAATTTGTTCTTTCAAAGAATTCTTTTTCGGAAGAAAGCCTTATCCGCACTTTTAACGAACAATCCTCTCCGAATTCCAGGTCTTTGTATGCCAATGACATCTCCTTCAACAGCTTCATCAGCTCCGGCATCGACTCATATCCAAAACGCAGAAGATAGCTGTTCCCAGCCGTCTTCTTGACCCTGACCGCAGATTGCAATGCCGAACGGCTCGCCTCCTTGTAAGCCGCGATAAGCCCCGGGACCCCAAGCTTGATTCCGCCGAAATACCTTACCACTATCACTGCCACGTCACTGAGTCCGGCGCTGTCTATCTGCCCCAGAATAGGTCTTCCGGCAGTTCCCGAGGGCTCCCCGTCATCGCTGGAGCGCCACCTGGAGCCATCGTAGCCGATTCTGTATGCCAAACAGTGATGTCTGGCATCGTGATACTCCTTCCGGCATTTGGCGAGCAGTTCCTTGACTTCCTCCTCACTTTCCACAGGATAGGCAAAGGCGATAAATCGACTTTTCTGATCCTTATATACAGCCTGGACAGGAGCCTCTATGGAATAATATTCATCAGAAACAAGAGTCATAATATTCAAATTTAATAATTTCTTTTATATATTCGCGCCATGATTTATCAATTCCGTGTCACACTCCCTGGAATTAAGGGATTCTACAGAATCTACAAGGTAAATTCTGCTAATACATTTTATTCTTTTCATAAACAGTTGCAAGCAGACCTTACTTTTCCGGCAGACCAAGCCATCTTGTTCAAGGCCTATAATTCCCAGCAGGAAGTGCTTGCCCGCTATGCTTTGATAGACCTGGGATTCGGAGCTGTGGATGACGTCACCATAGGCCAAGCCGTAGCTCAGGGAGCCGAGAGTTTCGACTACTACTACGACACAAAGGCTAAAAAAAGAGTAATCCTAAGCCTCGAGGCCGAAGAAGCCGGAAATGAAGTGAAAACGCCGACTTTACAGGATGATGCAAAAGGTCCTGAACCCTCAGCTTTTGACAATGGCTTTGTCGCTTTCGAAGACCTGCCTAAAGAAAAACGAAGTCTTCCAGGGGAAGAGAAAGACGGACTGTCCAGACTGCTGGATGCTTTGGACGATGATGACGATGACGAAGACTTCGACGACGAGGACGACGAGGACGACGAGGACGATGATGAAGAGGAGGATGAGGATAAAGACGAAGAAAAGGATTAATACAAATCAAGGGCCTTACATAAGGCCCTTGATATATTTAAAAAGACGATAAGGCATATAACGGAAAGGCATATCCAGATGGGCATTGGTGCTGACCACGGCCCTTCTATGAGAGAAAGCATCGAAAGTCAACTTTCCGTGATAAGAACCCATTCCGGAATTGCCGACACCGCCGAAAGGCAGATGCTCATTAGCAATATGCATTATACAATCGTTTATGCAACAGCCGCCTGAAGTGGAGTGCTTCAAGACATAATCCCCCGACTTGCCATAATAATAGAAAGCCAAAGGTTTTTCTCTGTCTCTGACAAAGGAGAGGGCCTGATCCAGAGTCTCAAAAGTGAGCACCGGAAAAACAGGGCCGAAAATCTCTTCCTGCATCACAGGGGCATCAGAGTTGACATTATCCAAAACGGTAGGAGAAAAATACCTCTCAGCGGCATCCGTCTCCCCACCCATATAGATGTTCCCATCTTTCAGATAGGAGCTCAATCTAGCGAAGGCCGAGTCATTCACAATCCTTACGAAATGCGGGCTCTGCTTCGGATCGCTACCCAAAAGTTTTTCAAAGTTACACTTAAGTTCAGCTAAGAACTCGTCCTTGACACTCTTATGTATCAGAAGATAATCAGGGGCTATGCAAGTCTGGCCTGCGTTGAGGCACTTGCCCCAGGCCACCCTCTTGGCAGCCACCTTGATATCCGCCGAAGAATCGATGATACAAGGACTCTTTCCTCCCAGTTCCAGCACCACCGGAGTAAGATTAAGGGCGGCGGCGCTCATCACCTTCTTTCCTAGAGAAGGACTGCCTGTGAAGAAAATCAAATCCCAGCGCAGATTCAGCAGGACTGAAT
The DNA here is from genome assembly GCA_945983015.1 of uncultured Bacteroidales bacterium. Lineage (GTDB taxonomy): Bacteria > Bacteroidota > Bacteroidia > Bacteroidales > UBA932 > Cryptobacteroides. Next base: position 10,647 of record CAMFSN010000007.1, on the reverse strand, counting down.
TCACATCTCTGTTACCCTGTACTACGGCTATGTATTCAGGAGGAAAAGTATCCTCTATCATCCTCTGAATAGCCTCGCTCACGGCAGGAACATAGGGCGAAGGCTTCAAAACAGCCGTACAACCGGCAGAGATGGCCCCCACAAGAGGGACCAGGAGCAACTGCACCGGATAATTCCAAGGAGATATAATCAGAGTATTGCCCAGAGGCTCACTGACGATTTTACTTGAAGAAGGAAAAAGCTTGAGAGGAGTGCTTCTCCTCTCAGGCTTTGTCCACGAATTAATCTTTCTTATGTGAGTTCGAATCTCTCCCAGCACTATGCTTATCTCTGTCATATAGGCCTCTTCGTAAGACTTGTGAAGATCACTCAGAAGTGCATCACACAGCGTCTTCTCCCACTTTAAAAGTGCCTTTTCAAAAGCCTTGAGATTAGCCTTTCTGAGTTTGACGTCTGTCAAAACTCCGCTGCGAAAGTATTCTCTCTGTGCTGAATATACCTTGGAAATCTGTTCAGAAGAGGTATTATTCATTAACAGTTACTCCTACTTTTTCAAGACTGATGTTGAAAATCAAAGTAGAGGCAGGCGCGATGTTCCTGTTACCATACTCGCCATAAGCCAGAGAATAAGGAACGTAGAGTTCAATCTCTCCACCTTCACCGATCAGAGGAAGACCCTGCTTCCAGCCTTCTACCACTCTGCTAAGCAAGAAAGACCTGGCTTCCTCACCCTCTTTGGTCTGGTCGAATACAGTACCGTCGAGAAGGGTTCCCTTATACTTCACATATACAGTATCCTTAACGCTAGGGTGCACTTCATTACCCTCAGAGATAATCTTATACTGAAGTCCTGAAGGAGCAACTACAACTCCTGGCTTTTTAGCGTTCTTAGCGAGGAACTCCTCTTCCTTCTCCTTATTTGTATAAAGAGTGTAACTGCGTCTGTCCTGCAGATACTTGTTAAAGAGAGCATCCATCTGATTAGGATCCACACGGAACTGTTTTGCAAAATCCTCAGGATTCTCGGTCTGCTTGGAGTTAAGGAAGTCCTCGATACCCTTGCGGACCTGAGCCATATTAAGATCTCCGAAATTATAACCCTTGATGAAAGATCCGAAGTTAACACCTACCAGATAGCTGACATCATTGAGTTCTTTCTTTGACGGAAGGAAATCCTTCGCTGTTTTCTCCTGAGGAATAACTTCTGATGTAGCCTCATCACCCTCTACGGCCTGCTCGTCAGAATTAGACTGGCAAGCCACCAATGCAAGCCCCATAACAAGAGGCATAAACCATTTTACAATTTTCATTTTATAAATAACTTAAAACCAAAAATTTACAATTCCCAAGCAAGGGCAGAAGCACCAAGTATGGCAGCATCTGACTCCTTCAACTGAGAGAAGAGCAAGTCCACCTTACCCCTCCAAAGAGGCAGCACGTTCTCATTCATAGCGTTCAGGATAGGCTCATAAATGAATTCCCTGGCACGGGCGAGACCACCGAAAAGCACGATAGCCTCAGGAGCCGAAAACTCTATGAAATCTGCCAATTTCTCTCCCAATACCCTTCCGGTATAATCAAAAATGCGCTTGGCCAAAGCATCGCCTTCCTTAGCGGCATCATACACGTCCTTAGATGTAATCTTATCCACTGAACGCAAAACCGAAGCTTCGTCCGACATCTCCAGCCACTCACGTGCGGTACGGGCTACACCCATAGCCGAGCAATAGGCCTCCAGACAACCGAATTTGCCACATCCACACTGACGACCGTTATGACGTACGGCACAGGTATGGCCCAGTTCTCCGGCAAAACCGTCGCTACCGTAGAGCACCTCACCATTGATAACGATTCCGCTACCTACACCGGTACCGAGAGTAATCATTATGAAATGCTTCATACCCTTGGCCACGCCATAGGTCATCTCTCCCACCGCTGCCGCATTGGCATCATTGGTAAGAGCTACAGGGATACCGCCCAAAGCCTCGCTAAGCATATTGGCAAATGGCACGTTTCTGTTAGCCGCCCATACGAGGTTCGGTGCGAAAGCGATCTCTCCGGTATAATAGTTACCGTTAGGAGCACCTACGCCCACGCCCCTGATCTGTCCTTCCTTACCGGACTTTGCAATCAGGTCCTTTATGGCATCGGCAAGGTTCGATACGAAGATATGAGCATCCTCGTGACTATCAGTACGAATTACAGTTTGAATGAGCACGTCTCCACGTGCATCCACTAAACCCAATTTGGCAGTCTGTCCGCCAACATCTACGCCTACAACAAATTGTTTTTCCATATCTGTCATTTCCATAAGCTTATTACTCTGTCGGAATATCCTTGTTTACATTTTTACTACCTGCAAGGGCGTAGAATACCAGGTATGCAAGGCATACGATAAGAACGCCGTAGCTAGGAATGGAACCTATCACGTCTGCGAGAAGATTCTGAACGAATGGGATGATACCTCCACCACACACAAGGGCCATAAAGATACCTGATGCTGCGGCAGTGTATTTGCCCAAGCCCTCAGCGGCCAGGTTGAAGATAGAGCCCCACATTACAGAAGTGCAAAGACCACAGATCACCATAAGGTAAAGCGCTACGGGAACTCCGCTGAACATCACTGTTTCAGGCACGAGAATGACACCTAGCAGAAGCAGGATGGCTACACCGGAAGTGACTAGCAACATACTGCGGCTGCTGATCTTGCTGCCGAGAGCGCCACCGACCAGACGGCCAATTAGCATACAGAGCCAATAGGCGGACACAAATGATCCGGCGACCTTAGGGCCAATTCCCTCGACTCCTGAGAAATATACGTTAGCAGTATTAGGGATACCCACCTCAATTCCGACATAGAAGAAGATGGCCACTGCACCGAGCACGAAGTGACGGAAAGAAAGAGGAGAATACTTCTCCTTAGTCTTCTGACCGGCCTTGCGGGCAGCCTTCTCTTCAGCTGTCTCCAAATGAGGTTCAGGAATATTAGTAAAAGTGATGACTACGAAAGCCAGCGCGAAAATAACCATCGCAAGCATCATAACAGGTGCAGCTTTGGCCACTGTGGCATCCTGGATGGAACCACCCACGAGCCAACCTACCAGGAACGGAGCCAGAGTACCTCCGATGGAGTTGCAGGAACCACCGAACTGAACGAGCTGGTTACCCTTGTTTCCACCACCGCCCAGGGTGTTGAGCATAGGGTTAACACAAATATTCAGAAGACACATTGAGAAGCCTGCCACGAATGCACCAATAACATATACTGCAAACGATTCCACATAACCTGACAGGAATTGAATACCCACACCTACAAGACCGATTATAACGGCCAATTGTGAAGTGAACTTATAACCTTTGCGCTTAAGGATGATTCCGCCAGGAATACCCATACAGGCATAGGCTATGAAGTTAGCAAGAGTACCCAACTGAGAAAGTGCCTTGCTGGCACCGAATTGATTGGTAACGACCACACCCATAGAACCTGCGAGGTTCGTCACGAATGCGATCATAAAGAATAATGCGAACATCACCACGATAGCCGGTGTGAAATTCTGCTGTTTTGTAACTTTTGTAGCCATTTCTATATTTTAGTGTTAAAATAATCGTGTGATTAATCCAGAGCCGCCAGGTTCTGAGGGTTATTAAGCTGCTTTCCCTCTGAGGTATATGCGTACTCGATGCGCTTTGCAAAATGAGCCTCGACCTTACCGCGGACAACCTTAGCGGTAGAGTTCACCAGACCATTGGCCTCGTTCCAAGGCTCCTCGCAAACCACGATGGCGGCAGGAAGCCACTTCTCAGGGAACATCCCCTCGTGAGCCCCACCCTTACGATAGCTGTCCACGTCGGCTTGGATCAGGCGAAGCTGAGCCTCCTTGTCCCCAGGAGCGGCAGCGCGAAGGGCATCCTTGTTAGGCACTACCAGCACGATGGTATAAGGACTCTGGTTATTATGCAAAATTACATTGTCTATGTACTTGGAAACCACTGCCAAGTTATCCTCGTATCCTTCAGGAGAGTATTTCTCTCCATCAGAAGAGATGAGCAAGCTCTTGAATCGGCCTGTCACATAAAGGTAACGAGGATCTTCCTTGCAGATGTAACCTCTGTCTCCGGTGTGCAGCCATCCGTCCACGATGGTATCTGCAGTAGCCTCAGGGTTCTTCCAGTAACCGGCCATCACGTTCTCCCCCTTGATGACTATCTCGCCGGTCTCTCCGTTAGGGAGGATATTGTTCTCGTCGTCGCGGATAGTACACTCCATAGGGCTTACGATACGGCCTGAAGAGCCGAAGCGGGCGTAACCAGGGGAATTCGAGCAAATAATAGGAGTAGCCTCGGAAAGTCCATAACCCTGGAAGGTAGGCATACCGATGGCGCAGAAATACCTCTGAAGTTCGATATCCAGAAGGGCTCCTCCACCTACGCAGAACTCAAGCTGTCCTCCGAAGGTCTCGCGCACCTTAGAGAAGATGAGCTTGTCGAAGAGTTTTACGAAAGGTTTTCTCCAGAACTGGGCTCCACCCTGATTATAGTAATCCTTATAGTATTTCTTAGCGTTCTTAAGGGCGATGTTATAAAGTTTTTCGGTAGTCTTGCCCTTAGCCTTGATGCCATTCTCTATAGCCTTCTTGAAGGTACGGCTGATGGCAGGCACTGTAAGCATCACGTTAGGATGCACTTCCTTCATCGTAGGAAGGATGTTACGCAACTGAGCCTGAGGAGTCTTTCCAGGAACGGTAGCGATGCTTCCGCCATAACTCATCATAGTGTAGAGTCCGGCCACGTGAGCGAAGCAGTGGTCCATAGGCAGAATGATAAGCATTATGGCTCCACGCTTGATATTGATGACGGATGCGCCCTGAGCCACGTTAGCGGTATAATTCCTGTGAGTCAGAAGGATACCCTTAGGGTCTGCGGTAGTTCCGGAGGTATAGCTTATATTAGCATAATCATCCGGGCCAATTGAAGCCATTCTCTGCTCCAACTCACCCGGGTGCTCTTCGATGAATTTCTTTCCAATTTCGTACAGATCAGACAGATACATCTCCCCTTCCTGAAGCGGAATATTATCCATCACGAGAACCTTTTCGATGGCAGGACACTGGTCGATGACTCTGCGCACCTTATGGATTTCCATCTCAGAGGTCACTATGAAACGGGAATCAGAATGATTGATTCTGAAAGTCAGATCGTGATCGGATTCAAGTTTGTAAGACAGAGGCACATCCACGGCACCGGCGAAGAGGATACCGAATTCAGCGATAACCCACAAAGGGCGGGCTTCTGCCAGAAGAGATACTTTGTCACCTTTTTGAAGTCCCAGAGCCATAAAGCCGGCTGCAAGCAGACGAGCGTCTTCACGGGTCTTCAGGTAAGATGTTTCTTTCCATACTCCGTCCACTTTTTCACGAAGATAGGTATCATTCTGATACTTTTCCACGTACTCATTAACGAAGTCGATGATGGTAGGTTTTGTCGTCATAGTTTTTATTTTGAATTAGTATTTGAGAACAAACCATAAAGTTGGGCATCGATCATGTCCGTAACCTTTGAAAAGTCCTCGGGATTATTACCGAATTTAATGTGATCCGCATCGATAATCAGTAGATTACCGTCGTAGGAGTTGATCCATTTCTCGTATTTCTCATTCAGACCGGTAAGGTAGTCGATACGGATACCCTTTTCGTATTCGCGACCTCTCTTCTGAATCTGTGACACCAGATTAGGAATGGAAGAACGCAGGTAGATAAGCAGATCAGGATTACCGACAAGAGACATCATCAGATTAAAGAGGTCAGAGTAATTCTCAAAGTCTCTAGGACTCATCAAACCCATATCGTGAAGATTCGGGGCGAAGATGCGGGCGTCTTCATAGATGGTTCTGTCCTGAATGATGACTTCGTCACTGCGGGAGATGTCCACTACGTCCTTAAAGCGTTTATTAAGGAAGTATATCTGGAGATTAAAGGACCAACGGGCCATATCTTCATAAAAATCAGCGAGATATGGATTAAAATCCACCGACTCGAACTTAGGCGTCCAGCCATAGTGGGCGGCTAGCATCTTAGTGAGAGTGGTCTTGCCGCTTCCGATATTTCCTGCTATAGCGATATGCATATCTAATATTTTTTCAACTTACAAAGTTAAAGATTTATTTGAATAATCCGTAAAACTCGGCATCAATCCTGTCCGTTACTATGGAAAAATCCTCCGGCCTGTTCTCAAAGTCCATATTATCCCCGTCCAGAATTATGAGCTTCCCCTTATAGGAAGAAATCCATTTCTCATAAAGTTCGTTCAATCCGGACAGATACTCTATACTGATGCCCTGTTCGTATTCCCTGCCCCTTTTCTGAATCTGGGATACCAGATGGGAGATACTGGAGCGGATATAGATGAGCAGGTCAGGTTCTTTCACCAGGGACATCATCAGGTCAAAAAGTTCCATATATGTGTTAAAATCCCTCTCCGAGAGGTTTCCCATCTTATAATTGTTAGCCACGAAGATCTCCACTCCCTCCATTATGGTCCTGTCCTGGATGATGACATCCTTACTCCTGGCTATCTCCAGGACATCCTGAAATCGCTGTTGAAGAAAATAAACTTCCAAGGCGAAAGACCAGCGTGGGATATCGGAATAATAATCCTCGAGATAGGGGTTATAAGTTACTGACTCAAAGCGTGGAATCCAATTATAGTACTGGGCAAGCATTCTAGTAAGTGTGGTCTTGCCACATCCTATATTTCCGGCGACACCGATATGCATAGAAAAATAAACGAATTGACTTATCCCTACAAAATTACAATAAAAGTTTCTTATTTTTGCCTTTATGATGGATATAAAAACATTCGTTTGTAACCCTTACGAGGAGAACTGCTTTATAATCAATAAGAAAGCCTCTAAAAAAGCTATAATAATCGACCCCGGATGCACTTCCGGTGAAGAGCAGGACAGAGTCAATTCCTACTTGGCAGAGAATAAACTTGAGCCGGAGGCGATTCTGCTTACGCACGCACATAAGGACCACATTCACGGAGTGGCGGACTTGCAGAAAAGATATGGGATTCCCGTCTATATGCATCCTCTGGAAAGACCGGAGCTGAAGTTCGAGAGCAAAGGTATCGAGGACGGGGAGGTGTTGGAATTGGCAGATATGAAGATAGAGGTGATTTTTACCCCTGGGCATACGCCTGGAGGAGTGTGCTATCTGCTCCGAGACGAAAAAGTCATGTTCACAGGAGACACTCTTTTCGCGGGCACCATAGGCAGAACGGACCTCCCTGGCGGAGATTACGACAAACTGATAGTCTCCATTATGGATAAGCTGATGGGACTGGATGGGGATATAGAAATTTTCCCCGGCCACGCCGCAAGCAGCGACATAGCCGAGGAAAGAACCCACAATCCTTTCCTCCAGCCCTTCAATGAGCCGGAGGAGGATTATCTATCTGCCCTTGATGCAGTTGACCAGAACTGATTCACTGCCACAGGCAAGCCTGAATTCACCTTCTTCCAGAACCCAGTTCAGGGAATGATCCACGAAAGAAAGGTCATCGGCCTTCAAATCGAAGCTGACGGTCTTAGTCTGACCTGGCTCCAGGTATATCTTAGTATAGTCGCGAAGGCGTTTTACGTCAGGTGCCACTGAAGCGTAAAGGTCTGAAGAGAAGAGAAGCACCGCTTCCTTTCCGGCCACTTTTCCAGTGTTGCTCACATCTATGCTCACCTTGATTATGTCTCCTGCACTGAACTCGCTCTTATCCACCCTCATATTCGAGTACTCGAAAGTGGTGTAACTCAGACCGTGGGCGAAAGGCCATTGGCTTTCGATGTTAGCATCATAATTATAAAGGCCTCCCATAGTGGCACGATTCTCACAGAGTTTGTAATCGTAGGTGTTCAGCCTGTTCACATACTTAGGATAGGTGTAAGGGAGCTTGGCGCTGAAATTCTCCTCTCCGCAAAGCAGGGAAGCCAGGGCATCTCCACCGTAATTACCTGGAAGCAATACGTTTACGATAGCTCCTGCGAGAGGCTCTATCTCCCTTATGACACGAGGACGGCCCTCGTTGAGGATGAGCACGACAGGCTTTCCGCTTTGGGCAAGGGTCTTCACCAATTCGAGCTGATTTGAAGAAAGAGTCAGGTCGTTGATGTTACCCACAGTCTCGCAGTAGGAGTTCTCACCTATGGCTATCACTACCACGTCAGCCTTTCTGGCAGCACGAAGGGCCTGGGAGTAATCCCCCCTTATCTCAGTCTGGAAGTCGCCGTATGGGGCATACTCGAGCACAGGCAGATAAGTAACGGAGTCAAATTTGGCATCCAGAGCCTCGTAAATAGTGTTATAGCACGCAGCAAACTCCTGTCTGTCAGCCACTTCTCCCTGCCAAGAATAATTCCAGCCACCACCCAGGGTACGCATAGAATTGGCATTAGGTCCGAGGAGAAGGATCTTGTCGCTCTTAGAAAGTGGCAGCAGGGAGTTCTCGTTTTTGAGAAGCACTTCGCTTTCCAAAGCTGCACGGTAAGCGCTCTGTACGTGCTGCTCGCTTCCGAACTCAGGATAGTCCTCCAGAGTGCCGGAATACGGATCATCGAAAAGGCCAAGTCTGAATTTTACCCTGAGTATGCGGCGCACGGCGTCGTCAACCCTGCTGAGAGGAACTTTTTTCTCATTTACCAGCTCTACCAGATAATCGCATACCTTTACGCTGTAAGGTTCCATTATCATGTCCACACCGGCATTGATGGAAGCGGCAACTGCCTCCTTATATGTGGCGGTAGTATGGTCACGCTCATAGACATTGCGGATATCAGCCCAGTCGGTAACTATCATACCATCCCAGTTAAGCCCCTCTTTCAGCCAACCGGTGAGCAGTTCCTTGTTAGTGTGGAAAGGAATTCCGTCATTGTTCGAAGAATTGACCATAATAGTCAGGGCTCCAGCCTCAATGCTAGCCTTGAAGGCAGGGAAGAATTTCTCCTTGAGCTCACGAGGGCTTACCATAGATGGAGTTCTGTCCTGTCCGGAGATAGCGGCGCCATAAGCGAAGAAGTGTTTCAAGCTCACTGCCACGTGTTTGGAATCTATCCTGTTAGGATTATCTCCCTGAAGACCGAGAGTGAGTTGTACACCCATACGGCTCTGCACCAGAGGGTCTTCCCCGAAACTCTCCCACATACGAGGCCAGCACTGATTACGGCTCAAATCCAGGGTAGGAGTGAAAACCCAAGGCACGTTGCAGGCCCTGGTCTCATAGGCACAGACATCGCCCATAACGAAAGGAAGTTCATCGTTAAAAGATGAAGCCACTCCTATCTCCTGAGGGAAAAGGGCAGCTCCCAGAGTATAGGAAGCTCCGTGGATCTGATCCAGGCCATACAGACAAGGGATGCCCATCTCATCCAGGCAGATATCCTGAATCTCCTTGATAAACTCCCTGTATGCCCAGGTGGAATCAGCCACGTCCTCCATAGTATTCAGAACGGAGCCGATTTTATACTTTCTAAGGATTGACTCACCTTTTTTTGAAACGTGATGTGTCCCCGGCTCCAGTATGGCTCCGGAAGTGAGCTGAGTCATCTGCCCCACTTTCTCCTGAAGAGTCATTCGAGAGAGAATTTTCTCGATTTTAGCCTCCATCTCAGGGTCCTGAGGAATGGCTCGTGGAATTTCATTTTTACAAGCGCACAGGGCAAAGCCTACGCAAATCAAAGTCAATAGTTTTTGTCTCATATCAATACTTCCTTTAAATAGATTCCAGTTACAGAATTAGGGTCCTCCGCCACTTCCTCAGGACTTCCCTTGGAGACCACCGTACCTCCTCCCTTACCCCCGCAAGGCCCCATATCTATCAAATAGTCCACCGTCTTCAGCACATCCATATTATGCTCTATCACCAGGACGGTATTTCCCTGCTCCACCAGCTTGTTCAAGACAGACAGCAGCACCTTCACGTCTTCGCTATGCAGTCCGGTAGTCGGCTCATCCAGCATATACAGGGTCTTTCCGGTCGCTTTCCTACATAATTCCGATGCCAATTTCATTCTTTGGCACTCGCCTCCCGAAAGCGTTACGCTGGACTGTCCCAACTTCACGTAAGACAAACCCACGTCCGCAAGAGCCTTCAACTTAGGATAAATCCTGGGATTGGCCTTAAAAAATTCCAGAGCCTCAGCTATGGACATCTCCAGCACATCGTTGATACTCTTTCCTTTATATAATACGCTTAAAGTATCTTCCTTATATCTCTTTCCCGCACAAGATGGACAAACCACACTCACCGAAGGCAGAAAATTCATCTCAATGAGCTGAATGCCCGAGCCCTTGCACTCCTCACAACGTCCGCCTTCGACATTAAAGGAAAAGCGACCGGCCTTAAAACCCCTGACCTTCGCATCCGGAGTCTGCTCGAAAAGCGCGCGGATATCGGACCACACTCCGGTAAAAGTGGCGGGATTCGAGCGGGGACTCCTGCCTATAGGGCTCTGGTCTATCTCTATCACCTTGTCTATGTTTTCCATCCCCTCCAGAGTATCGTATGGCAGGGGTTTCTGTTTCAAATGATAAAACTTCGACTTTAGGATAGGCATCAGAGTCTCGTTTATAAGGCTGGATTTGCCCGAACCGGACACTC
>CAMFSN010000006.1 GCA_945983015.1 uncultured Bacteroidales bacterium | reverse complement strand
ATAGGAGTCCGTCTCGTGGGCTCGGAGATGTGTATAAGAGACAGGCTGTGAACTGAGTAGCCGTGTTCCCGCTGATACCGCCCTCAGTGGTGTCGAAAGCACTTGTTCCGGAGATACTCATTTGAGTGTCAAAGATTTCTGAATATAAAGCTTTCGCTTCACCTTTCCTGACGTGCAGCTTATAATCAGCCGTTCCGAAATTCCCCTTTATGTCGCTGGCTTCAAATACGAAGTTGATGTCCTTTCCTCCATCTTCCGGAGCCGTGGCATAGACAAAATGATAAGTGTCCTGCTTGTTGGAAGAAAAGCCTTCGGTCTTAGTAAGAGATGCCAATTCTTCTCCGTTTTTGAGTGTCCTGATTTTCGAGATGCTATAGCCTGTGCTGACCACTACGTCAAATTCGACAGTTTCTCCCATTATCAGCTCTACAGGCAAGTCCTCCGGAAGGCTTAAGGTGACAGTTTCTGAAATCGAACGGACATATACCGGATAATCGATGCTATGTTTGTACCCGTCAACTCCTTCGGCTGTGAATACAAAGTCTATGGTCTGGCCTACCTGCTCCGCACTGACTATATAGCCGAAAGAATAGAGTTCCTCCTCCTTGCTTCCCTCATAAGTTTTCTCCGAACCCTCGACAAGCACCCCGTCTATGGAGGTATACACGGACTTCAAGCCTTCAGTATAACTGACTTTGAGATTATAATGCACATTGTCTTCAGGATAAGCCAGCACCGGAGCCTCTCCGATGAGGCTCATAGTGAGACTTCCGTGCTCAGGTTTCACATCCGTCACATTCTTTTCCTCACAGCCGAAAAGGGCAAGAGTGAAAAGAGCTATCATTATTATTCTTATTTTTTTCATCGCTTGATATTTATTTGACACAGAATGGAATTACTGAAAGAGCCACCTTTCTGTTTGTATCCCTGACGAATACTAGAAGACGGTAGTTTCCTACTGCCTTAGGGGCCTTGAAATTGATAGCCTGCAGAGTCTCGTCCTCTATCAATCCGCTGATACCATCAGGCAGGCTTCCGTCCGCATCCGCCGTTCCCTCCTGATAAATCAGCCACTGATAAGATAGCGTAGAGCCCCAAGGAGACGAAGCACTGACAGATGCAGTGTTTTCACTGGATGGACTTAGGATTATGCTCTCATCGGCTATCTTCCCGTTAAGCAGCATAGCATTGCGATCGGCAATTACGGGGGCCAATTTCTCCGGATACTTTCCGGTCCAGTACTTTTGGATCTCATCCACAGCCCCGAAAGTGTTCCCCGCCTTGTCAAAGAGACCATACCAGGTCAGAACCTCTCCGTGATTCTGATATCCCCAGACAAAGGGGAAAGAACCCAGACAGCCCTTGTCCAGATTAGGGATAACGGCTTTCTCATATATCTCCTTGTATCTCTGGGCTTTCTGAGTGCTGGTTTCCTCAATCAGCGTACCGAAGCTGGTCTTTGGAATGCTCGTGGTCCAGGTTCCCTGCTGTCCAAACTCGGTGATCATCCAAGGCTTGGACCAGCCGGCAGAGACAAGATTGGCCTGGATATTCATAGGATTCGGATAATATGAGTTGATGCAGAGGAAATCCAGCTCCGGAGCCATTTCCACTATCAGTTTCACATTTGCCACATTTGAACTGGCAAGAGTGGTGGTGACCGGATGATTCGGGTCTTCCTCATGAATCATCTTAGCGATATCGTTGATGGCAGTCCACAGCTTGGTATTAGTGTACATAGATTCAGCTTCATTTCCTATACTCCAACACATTACAGCCGGATGATTTCTGAAGCGTCTGACTAGCTTACGGCAGGCCTCGAGTTGAGCCGCTACCTTTCCCTCATCATTGTAGTCAAAGCCATCCCTCTCTCTGGAGATGTAGAGTCCCATATTAACATATAAATTGTTCTTGTAAGCCTCACTGAGTATGCTCGGGCTTGACTCTTCCGAAGTTGAGTAAGTCCTGATACAGTTTCCGCCCAATTCGGCTACCCGCTTGTAATTGCGATTGGTCGCAGCCCCCTTAGCTATCCACTCCTCTCCATTCTTGAATAGCCTCCAGACCCCTGATTCATTATTAAATTTAAATACAGTGGCCTCGTTGACCTCAGAGCCCTGTGGTATAATCGTCTCCCTTTCTTTGCTGCAGGAACTGAAAGTAAGGAGCATAAGAAAAAGGGATAAATAAAGATTAAAGTATCTCATTTTGTTCTAGTGTTTATATTCAAGTATTTGACCATCAGCCTTTAATCGAGCTACAAGAGAGTCCCTGTCTATCTTTTGGACAGGGCATTTTGACTGTATGGCCATAGCGGCGGCTGTACCGCAGGACTGGCCAAGCACCATGTAGACAGGTTCCATTCGTATAGAGGCATAAGCTACGTGAGAGGCGGACAGGCACACAGGAACGAGCAGATTGGTACATTCCTCCTCCTTTGGTATCAGGGCCCCATAGTCTATCTGATAAGGCTTTGTCGGAACGAAGATTCCTCCCTCTATCATTATGCTGTCTCCCTGAGCTATGTAAGATACAAAATGACAGTCCATAGGATAGGAACCCATACCTGCGGGATGAGTGATCTCCTCATTCCTTTTCCCTTCGATATTATGCTGAGTCATAATGTATTCTCCCTGCATTCTCCTGGATTCTCTGACGTAAATCTGGTGCGGGAAAGAAGAGTTGTCGATAAACTCATCCTTTGCCCAGCCCCATCTGGCCATCTCCTGCCTCATATTCTCCGGCACCCTTTCATCGTGTCCGAGGAACCAGAGCATTCCTTCGGCATAGAGCCTATGCTCCGCGGCAATCTCCTTTCTTCTCTTATAATCCCCTTCAGGATAATCAAAACTGGCTCCGAAATAATCCAGATGGTTGGTATCAGTCTTCCGGTTCGGCATAGGAGTAAAAGTAATCACGTCCTTTAATTCCTTTTTTTCTTCGGCTTCAATCCTACGAAGAATCATCTCGAACATATCGGGGTCATATCCCTCAGGCTTTCTGAGAGGAATCATATTATTCGGATCATCGGTCAAAGTCACTCGATAGCAGTAAGCCTGAGTTCGATTATCCCCTTCTCCAAATTCCCCATAAAGAGATGGTGCCAGCTTTGGAATCAGCCTTCCATCCGCCAGATATGCAGAGCCCTTGATCATTCCGTGATTCCTTATTCCGGCCAATGACTCTCCGTACTTGGAGATAGGCTCCCTGCCAATTAGGTAACTGACTCCCGCCTGGGCCATCAGATCGCCTTCATAAGAGGCGTCGATAAAGACTTTAGCCCGGATGCGTAGCCCATTTTCTGTGCGGATAGACTTGATTCTAGACTTTTTTAGCTCAACTCCATCAGTAAGTGATATGGGTGAATTATAAAGGACTTCCACTCCCGCTTCGGCAAGCATTTCCTTCATAATTCTCTCGGCTACTCCGGATTCATATACCCACTGCATTTTTCGGGCGTCATTCTTTCCTGAATAAGTACGCTTCCTGGTTGATTCCATAAACTCCTCACGACTCTGATTAAACCAAGCGGAGTCATCCAGATAATAGCTATATATCCTTTTATAAAATTCTTCAGCTATTCCACCTACCACTCTGTGTTTGTTGATATCCGTAGCCGTAAGTCCGGAGGTGGCCATTCCGCCGACGTGACTATCCTGACAGAGCAGCAAGACTTTCGCTCCCATTCTGGCAGCTTCGATGGATGCACATACTCCCGAAGCTGAACCACCATAGACACAGACCTCACAAGTCTTCGAAACCGAGGCAGACACTGGCAAAGCGGCAAATAGTGCCACAAGTGAAAATAATACCCTTCGCATACTAATATCCTACGTTTTGTGGGAAGTTTTCAGCTCCCATATTAATAATCTCTGATTCAGGAATAGGCCAACGGATGAAATGAGGATTGGCAGGCAGGTTAGTGCGCCCCTTCAAGGAAGCCGCATAGATAGGATTTCCCGCGTATTTGGAAACCTGATCGATAAGGATTCCGAGTCTCTTGAGGAAAAACCATCTATCATTTTCGAAGGCCAATTCTCTCGCCTGCTCATCAATGATGTCCTGCATAGTCAGAGTGGCAGTAAACTCAGCGTTGCCGGCCCTTTGCCAAGTCTTGTTATAATAATACTTGGCCTTGGTCTGATCTCCCAGCCTGAGAGCTGCCTCGGCACCTACTATATAAGCGTCGGAGAGTCTGTAGAGGATAAAGTCCTTATAACCTCTTTTCTCAGAAGGGGTCTTGGTATAAATATCTCCCCATTTTGTGCAACCCGGCATAGTGTAGCGAGGGTCACCGCTGCCTGAAGTGTATGCAGGCAGATACTCCCCCGGGGCTACCTCCTTACCACTGTACTGCACTGCTACTTTCCTGGTATTCCTATATTTGTGAATATACCAATCGTTATACCTCGTGTCCTTCTCTTTGTCATACAGGGACAGCAGATAAGGATTCGGGAGTATTCTTCCGAAGGTGTAGCCCCAGTTCTCAGCGGAGCATGACTCCTCCTCAGTTCCTCCCAGAGCAGTTCTGTACTGAGCTATGAAAAGAGCACACATCTGATTACCCTTAGGAGTGGTGACTGAGAAATTTCCCCCTGGATTCTCGCTCCACTGCTGAACCATTATCGCCTCAGAGTGGTTGAGGTCCGCATTCTGGAAAACAGCCGCAGTGGATTCCAAAAGATGGAAAGCATTCGACTCTTCTATCAGATCTATCTGTTTAAGGGCTGTCTCCCAGTCCTTTTTCCAAAGGGCCACCTTTGCCAGAATCAACCTTGCCGCTCCCTGATTGAATCGACCCGCCTCGTAAGAGGTCCAAGGCAGATTCTCAGCGGCATAATTCAAGTCTGAATACAAAAGCTCATAAACCTCTGCAGCTGTAGCGGCACGATAATCCCTCTCCTCATTCACATTCTCCGGAGTCACAGGCAGAGTATTGAGCCAAATCCTGTCGAATATCCTGAAAAGCTGGAAGTAAGACTGGGCCCTGAAGCCGTGAGCCTGAGCCAGGGTTCTCTTAAGCTCATCGCTCTGCTCCATCTGGTCTCCATACCAAATGATCTCATTACAACGGCTTATGATCTGATAATTGATTTTCCAAATATACAGAACCTGGCCTGCAGAAGGCTTGAGGTAATTCGGATCATAAATTCCATAAAAATTACCGGTTCCGCCACAAGTGGCGACTATATCAGTTCCTCTTTCCAAAGCCCACCAGCTAGGGCTCTCATTCCCGCCATTGTCGGCAAGCAAGGACTTATGCAGCGAATACACTGCATTCATCGCCAACTCGAGACCTGATGGCGTGGAATAAATGTAATCTACAGAGTACTGAGTCTCGTTATTCTCCTCCAGAAACTTTTCACAGGAAGAAAGACAAAGCAGCATCGTGCAGACAAATCCTGCCTTTATTATTCTCTTATTCATATCAGTCATAGTTTTAGAATGTTACATTTACACCTAGCAGTGCAGTTCTTGGCTCAGGATAAGCACCTGTGTTTCCTTCCGGTCCATATCCGAGAACTTCAGTTTTAGTCCAAACATTGGTAAGTGTGGCATAGATACGCAATCTCGAGAGAGACAATGGCTTTATCAGTTTCTTAGGCAAGGTATATCCAATCTGGACATTTCTTAACCTAATGTAGCTCGCATCCTGATAACCCAGGGAATTGATATAGGCAGGAGCTTGTGTCATATTTGGAGCAGGAGCCTCATTGGAAGGATTGTTTACCGTCCAATAGTTCCTTCTGATACCGTTTCTTTTACCGGTCATATCTCCACCTGTGCTAAAAGAAGTCAGATACTCGTTGTAGATATATCCCCCTATGGAAGCATAAAATTCCAGGGACAAGTCCAAATCTTTGTATTCGAAAGAGGATACGATAGAGCCTATCCAATCTGGATCCCTCTTAAAAATCACCCTGTCATCCGCATCGATGCTGTTATCTAAGTTGGCATCCTTTACTCTTATGTCTCCAGGATTGGCATCCGGCATAAATGAAGTGGATATCTCATCTCCAATCTGCCAGATTCCATCGAATGCATAATCGTAGTACACATTCATCGGCTGACCGATGAACCACTTGTTATTCACGTCGTTTAATGGATTTCCATTTTCATCCATCCTACCATCTATTCTGAGAATCCTGTTTACGTTTTTGGAATAAGTGAAATTAAGCATCCACTCAAAGTCATTGATTGTAACAGGAACGGTATTGAGCGTAAGCTCCACGCCTTTGTTCTGAACCGCTCCCAGGTTAACCAGCTGATTGACATAGCCTGTAGAATTGCTTAATGACTTATAGACCAGCAGATCGTCGGTGTCTGTCTGATAGAGTTCCACAGAACCGCTTATTCGCCCATTGAACAAGCCGAAGTCCAGACCTATGTTCGCCGAGGTCGAGGTTTCCCATTTCAGCTCAGGGTTAGACAAAGAGGTGTCAGGCAGATATCCAATCGCCGTCTTATCAAACTCCGTGAGATACTTTTCCGTAAGACCCAGAGTCGTATAAGGAGACACTCCTTGGTTACCTACCTGTCCCCAGCTCAAACGCAGTTTAAGATTTGAAATCCAATCCAGGTTTTTCATAAAATTCTCTTTGTTGATTCTCCAGGCAAAAGAGGCTGAAGGGAAATATCCGAACTTGTGATTCTTCCCGAAAACTGAAGAGCCATCGACCCTGACAGCCGCGGTAAAGAGGTATCTGTCGTCATAGTTATACCTGGCACGGGCTAGAAATGAAAGCATCTTTCTGTTAGAGAGTACATACGAAGGCACGCCGTAGTTCAGCGCAGAGCCTATCGCCTTATAGGACTTGTCGTCATTGGCAAAGTCAGTTCCATTGATACTCATAGACTTATAGTCGATGACATTAAGACTCTGCATAAGCGTGGCTCCGAAATGATGGACAGAATTCAAGTCTTTCTGATAATTCAGAATATTCTCAAGCAGGTAATCATTGTTTGTACTCCTGCTCACAGTAGCCTTGCCCAGATAGCCGGCAGACAGGCAGGAAGTATGGTTTCGTCCCAGATATGTATCACTTTCTACTGATCTGCTGACCATACTGGTATTCAGCTTGTATGTCAGGCCTTCGAAGATCTTCCAGTCGAGAAATACATTATAAAGTTGTCTGGTGACATTGGTTCTGTATTCGGAGTTATTAATGTTCCATAGCGGATTATAGTGGGACTCTCCCGCCTCGGTGACGTCTTTTCTTAAAGTAATTCCGTCATCTTCGTACACCTTTGCCAGAGGCGGCATAGAGATGAAAGTGTTAAAAGTACCATCCGCCGTCTGTTTCCAGGACTGAACATAATTGAGATTTGCTCCTATGCTCAGATTATTAGTGATCTTATGGTCTATATTGATGCGTCCCGAGAGCTTGTCGAAACCGGAATTGATAACCATTCCGTCCTGCTGATATAGGCCAAGCCCTATCACGAACTTGGTATTCTTATTTCCGCTCTGAACCAGGATGTCGTGCTTTTGCTGCAAAGCCTTGTGAATCATCAGCTCTTCCCAGTTGACGAATTCCCCACTCTGGAGCACCTCTCCCATTATCCCAGGAAAACAACTCACCTCATCATAGGTTCCAAAGGCCTGAATATAAGCCTCCTTGCGATATGCAGCCCATTCTTCGCCATTATAGAACTCACAATTTCGATAAATATCCTGAACGGACACATATCCGTCATAAGATACTTTAACTTTTCCCTCAACACCACGCTTGGTCGTAATCAGAATGACTCCGTTTGCTGCTCTGGCCCCATAAATAGACTGTGAGGAAGCATCCTTAAGAATCTCCATAGACTCGATGTCAAAGGCATTGATATCATCGATTCCGCTCATCGGCACTCCATCGACTATGTATAGCGGAGAGTTGTCTGCTGAAAGGGAACGGCGTCCTCGAATCAGAACCGAAGAACTGCCTCCAGGTTCGGCACTGTTCATTTTTACCTGGACACCTGCGGCCGTACCCCTTAACATTTCCCCTACGCTGACGGTAGGCATCTTGTTAAGTTCCTCTGCCTTTACCGAGGTAATCGCACCGGTGATATCACTCTTTCTTTGTGATCCATAACCTACGAAGACCAATTCATCCAACATCTGAAAATCTTCCTGCAGCACGAATTTTAAAGTGTCATCTCCCAATTTCGCGCTTACTATAAGATCCGTGAATCCCATACAGCTCAGTTTGAATTTCTCCCCCTCCTTGGCAGAGACGGAGAAGTGGCCGTCCAAATCGACTATGGCATAATTGCCACCTTCCAGAGACATAATGGCAGCCCCAGATATAGCTTCCCCAGCGGAATCGAGCACCCTACCGACAAAAGCAGGAGTGCTGGAAGGGGCCTCTTCGACAGAAAGCTTTTTGTCTGACTTAGATAATAGAATAGTTTTGTCTTCTATGGAATAAGTCAGGTCCAATGGCTCGAATATTTTTTCGAGTACACTCAGAAGTGGCTCTTCATTTGCCAAAACAGATACCGGAATCGAAGGGTCCATCACTTCTTCACTGTAGAAGAATGTCAAGCCGCATTGACTCTCTATTTCCTTAAGGACGAGAGAAATTGGCTTGGATTGTGAGTTCACCGTAATCTTAGCATCTATTTGAGCGAAGACTGAATTGCAGTGCATAATAAATATTATGCAGAGCAAGGCGACAAGTTTTTTCTTCATATTAGTAATAGTAATTGTTATTATATGGTCAGTCAGGAATTGGCTAGATGTAAACTTCGATAATCTCAGGTCCCGTAATGTTCTCATTTACATTACTTATCTTTTTGAACTTAAGACTTGAAGTCCGGCTAAAAAAATCCAGCATCACATCGAGCCTCTGATCAGAGAGTTGCCCCGTAAATTTCTGTTCGAAAATCTTAGGATCCTTGATGACAAAACGAACGTTATATCTGTTCTCTATCTGGCGCAGGGCATCCTCGACAGGGGTTCTGTTCATAATTATCTTACCAAAGCGCCAGGCTGTAACCGTATTTGGATCCAGCTTTTTAACGGATATCTTTTTGTCTATAGGATCCAAGGACACACATTGACCAGGGTAAATCTTCATCGCTTCAGCCTTGTCATTATCCTTTGCATAATGCATATTGATAGCTCCGTTTACGAGAGTGGTGCGTATAGAACGGCCGTCACTCTCATAAGCATCCACATTAAACTCCGTACCCACCACCTCTATGGTCATAGCGGAAGTCTTTACGTGAAAACGGCGGGAAGGATCTTTCTTAACCTTAAAATAGCCTTCGCCCAGCAATTCCACATCTCTGCTTTGAGAGAATCTAGAGGGATATCTGAGAACTGATCCAGAGTTGAGCCAAACCGTGGAGCTGTCAGGCAACAGCACTGTAGAGGTCATTCCGGCAGTCGTCCGGACTTCTATCATCTGAACCGGCTCGGACTTGACACTGTGTCTGGCGATAAGGACGGACGCTATCAGCAATGGAATCAGCAGAACTGCTGCGATTCTTTGGTATATTCCGGAATAGCGCCTTCTTCTGGCCGCTCTGCTACGTTTATACACTTTGGAAAGGGCCAATTCAGTTGAGCCATCCCGCGACGACTTCATCGCCTGCTCGGCTGTCCAATAAATATAGGCCTCTCTGGCAAGTTCCTTATGGCTTTCGTCCTCCTCTATCCAGCGGGAAATCTTCTCTGAATCCGCATCTGAAAGACTGCCTTCAAAATATAATAAGAGTGAATTAAAAATCTCTGATTCCATAAAATTAGCTTATAATACTAATATGACTAAGCAGAGATAAAATGTCCTAAAAAAATTTTTATGCCTTTTATTTGAGTTCTTCATTTGCTATGTTTGCCACGAAAAAAAACGATGGCCAATTCTTCAGATATTCTTTTAAAAGAGCTAGTAAATGGTAATAGAGCGGCGTTCGATGCTCTATTCAAACTATACTATCCCTCTCTGCTTGCGTACTCGATGCGCTATCTCTCAAAGGAAGACTCTGAGAACATCGTTCAGGACGTTATGCTATATCTCTGGGAGCACAGAGCCGACATAAGGATAAACAACTTACAGAATTACCTGTTCACCTCGGTTCGAAACAAGGCACTCAGCCTGTTAAATCACGGAATTGTAAAACAGAGGGTACACTCGGAATTAATCAACTCCCTATTCGAATCCTACTCCATCGACGAGATCTCAATTTTAGAGCTCACGGAGAAAATGGAAAAGACCCTCGGCACGATGCCGAGAGAGTACAGGGAAGCGTTTGAACTACATCGCTTCTATAATAAGAGTTACAAGGAGATAGCGGATATCAAAAACGTCTCCCCGAAGACCATCGATTACCGTATTCAGCAAGCGTTGCGCTCCCTTAGAGTATCCTTAAAGGACTATATGAAGAAGAAATGATCGAACTTTTTTTTAGCCCGTAGCTATAGGAAAAATCTTAAAAGTTGTATAGTTTTGTATGTTATTTAAACATTAGACTAATGGACACTAAGTATTCAGGAACCCAGACCGAAAAAAATCTGGAAACAGCTTTTGCGGGAGAATCGCAGGCTAGAAACAAGTACACTTATTTCGCATCAAAAGCTAAGAAGGAAGGCTTCGAGCAGATAGCTGCCCTCTTCCTCGAGACAGCTCAGAACGAACAGGAGCACGCAAAACTCTGGTTCAAGGAGCTTCAGGGCATAGGAGATACTGCACAGAACCTGGCAGCTGCAGCTGAAGGTGAAAACTACGAATGGACCGACATGTATAACGGTTTCGCTAAGACCGCCGACGAGGAAGGCTTCCACGATCTCGCAGCCAAATTCCGCGCCGTAGCCGCCATCGAGAAGAGACACGAGGAGCGTTATCGTGCCCTTCTTAAGAACGTCGAGACAGCTCAGGTATTCGAGAAGAGCGAGGTTAAAGTATGGGAGTGCCGTAACTGCGGTCACATCGTAGTGGGAACCAAAGCCCCTGAGATCTGCCCTGTATGCCAGCACCCTAAGGCTTACTTCGAAATTCACAAAGAGAACTATTAATGGATCAACCAAAATTGGAGAGGATGCTTCGACTGATGAAGCTCCTCTCCAGTAATGTTGACTACACTGTAGATGAATTGGCCCGGAAGATGGGCCTTTCTTTTAAAACCGTTTACCGCTACCTGGACAGTTTCAAGGCAGCGGGTTTTGTTGTAAACAAACTCTACGGCAGCGTTTATAAACTGGGACTGATGCCTGTTCAAGGGGTGGATCTGGAAAGACTGATCTACTTCTCCGAAGAAGAAGCCTACCTGGTGAATTCTCTCATCGACCAGCTCACTCCCAGCAACAGCCTGAAATCTAACCTGAAAAGCAAGCTCTCAGCCATCTACGGCTGCACTTCCATAGCCGACTATGTGGATAAAAGAAGCAACGCCGCCCACGTGGAAGCACTGGGCAAGGCTATAGCCAACAAGCGCAAAGTCATCCTGAAGAACTATGAATCCGGTAACACCCACAGTATCAGAGACAGATATGTGGAACCCTTTGCCTTCTCCACGGACTACATAGAAGTCTGGGCCTACGACCTGGAGGACCATAAGAACAAGACCTTCAAGGTGAACAGGATAGGAGAAGTACAGGCGCTGGAGGAAGGCTGGAGCGAAGAAACCTTCCACCATAAGGACGGAGTGGATATCTTTCATTTAAGCGGGAATACTCCCCACAGAGTCAGGCTGAGGATGTCGCACTACGCGAAAAACCTGCTCATAGAGGAGTATCCATTGGCAGAGAAGGATCTGAAGAAAGAAGCGGACTTATGGCTTCTGGACACTCAGGTCTATAACTACGCCGGCCCCTGCAGGTTCTATGCAGGCCTTATGCAGGAAATCAGCATCGTGGACTCCCCTGAGTTTATGGACTATGTCCGTAAGTACCTTCTGAAATCTACTCTTCTGCAGGATTGTTTTCCTCCTGCCTCCTAATCTCATAGCCGATTTTCCGGAAAAATTGAATACTCATTTTGAGTTATTTCAAAGTATTTTGCGATATTTGTTTCCTATGAAAAGTACAACACAACGCACACATCCTCTGGTT
This sequence comes from uncultured Bacteroidales bacterium, assembly GCA_945983015.1. GTDB lineage: Bacteria > Bacteroidota > Bacteroidia > Bacteroidales > UBA932 > Cryptobacteroides. The sequence continues at coordinate 17,517 of CAMFSN010000006.1, read as the reverse complement.
TGGATAAGAAGAACGCTAGCCCTGCTCTTCTTCTTGGGAATCGTCCTGCTTTTCCTCGATACTACAGGCATTCTTCATAAGTATTTGGGGTGGATGGCGAAGATTCAGTTCCTTCCGGCCCTGCTCTCCCTGAACTTTCTGATAGTTGGACTGCTGGCACTTCTGAGCCTAATTTTCGGAAGGGTGTATTGCTCCGTTATCTGCCCTATGGGAGTGCTGCAGGATGGAATCTCTCACCTGAGCGGTATGAGAAAAGGCAAGAAATTCCGCTTTAGCCATAAAGCGGAGAAAAAATGGATCCGATACCCTGTGCTGCTGCTTTTCATAATTGCCATTGTGGCAGGGGCCATGCCTTTGGCCTCGCTTATAGCGCCTTACAGTGCCTTTGGGAGAATCATAAGCAGCGTCCACGCAAAGAGTCTCCTCACGGTGACGGTGGGAGTTCTTAGCTTTCTTGTAATCTTCCTTTTCGCCTGGAAAGGAGGCAGAGACTATTGTAACAGCATTTGTCCTGTAGGTACGGTTCTGGGCTTTCTTTCCAGATTTTCCTTACTGAAGATACGTATAGATGAAAGCAAGTGCACTGCCTGCGGGCTTTGCTCCCGCAAGTGCAAATCCTCCTGCATAGACTATAAGGAGCACAAAGTGGATTACAGCCGCTGCGTAGCCTGTATGAATTGTCTGGACAGCTGTAAGCACGGAGCCATCTCCTATTCCTTGAAAAAGAAAAAGGCTGGGACGGCAGAAGCAGACAAAGCCCGCAGAGCCTTCTTGACCGCAGGAACATTGGCATTGGCATCCAGCACATTAAAAGCCCAGCAGAGGAAGGTGGATGGGGGCTTCGCAGTGATAGAGGATAAGAAGATCCCTCAGCGGGACTGCCCTATAGTGCCAGCGGGTGCGCAGGGGCTGAAGCATCTCTCAGACCACTGTACGGCCTGTCAACTCTGTGTGTCAGCCTGTCCGAACGACGTGCTGAGACCTTCCACCAGACTTGAGAACCTGATGCAGCCGGAGTCTTCCTACGAGAAGGGCTACTGCAGGCCAGAATGTACTGTCTGCTCCGAAGTATGTCCAAGCGGGGCCATTCAAAAGATATCCAAGGAGGAGAAATCCTCCATACAGATAGGGCACGCGGTGTGGATCAGGGAGAATTGCCTGCCTCTTAGAGACGGGGTAAAGTGCGGGAATTGTGCCAGACACTGTCCCGTCGGGGCTATACAGATGGTAAAGTCAGACCCTGCGGTTGCGGATTCGCCGAGAATTCCGGTAGTGAATACAGAGCGTTGCATAGGCTGTGGAGCCTGCGAGTTCCTCTGCCCGTCCAGGCCTTTTAGCGCCATATATGTAGAGGGTCATCAAAGACACAGAATCATTTAAAGGATTATGGGAAAGCTGAATATGAATAGACGAGATTTCCTCAGAATCTTCGGTGCTTCGGCTGCGGCAAGCGGCCTCGGGGCCTGTTCTTCCAAGAGTGTAAAGTCTAAAGGGAGTAAGCCTGAAGGCACGATGACTTATCGCCTGAACCCTAAAAGCTCAGACAAGGTATCGCTTCTAGGCTACGGCTGTATGCGTTGGCCATTCATCTCCGCTGCCGAAGGGGAGATTATCGACCAGCAGAGTGTGAACGAACTTATAGATTACGCCATAGCCCACGGAGTCAATTACTTCGACACCGCCCCGCCATATTGCAGGGGGCTTAGCGAATCCGCCACCGGAATAGCCCTGAAAAGACATCCCAGGGAGTCTTACTACATAGCCACCAAGATGTCGAACCAGGCTTTTCTGAATCAGGGGCTCTCGCCAAAGGAGTTTTTCGACAAGTCCCTGGAGATGTATCACGACTCCTTTAAGAATCTTCAGACTGACTATATAGACTATTATCTTCTCCACGTGATAGGGACAGGAAATGGCCTGGAGACACTCAGGGAACGCTTTCTAGATAACGGAGTGTTAGATTTCCTGCTGAAAGAACGAGAGGCAGGTCGCATCCGGAACCTGGGTTTTTCCTATCACGGGGATGTCAAGGTTTTTGACTACATGCTTTCCCGTCACGAAGAATTCCAATGGGATTTCGTGCAGATTCAGATGAACTACGTGGACTGGAAACACGCCTCCGGCATCAACCATAATGCTGACTACCTTTACTCGGAATTGAAGAAAAGGGACATTCCGGTAGTGGTTATGGAGCCTCTCCTGGGAGGGCGTCTTGCCAATCTGGCGGAGCACCTGAACCTTCGCCTGAAAGAGCAGCGTCCGGAAGAGAGCGTAGCCTCCTGGGCTTTCCGCTTCGTAGGTTCTTTTCCTAAGGTACTCACGGTGCTGAGCGGGATGACTTATATGGAGCATCTGCAGGACAACCTCAAGACCTTCTCGCCCCTGGAGCCTTGCAGCGAGCAGGAATTGGCCCTTTTGGAAGATACTGCGCTCTTGATGCTGCAGTACCCGTCCGTGCCTTGCACAGAATGCCAATACTGTATGCCTTGCCCGTATGGCATAGACATTCCAGGCATCTTCGCCCATTATAACAAGTGCCTGAACGAGGGGCAGATAGCCGCTTCCTCTCAGGATAAGCATTATCGCAAAGCCCGCAGGGCCTTTCTCACGGGATATAATCGCGCCGTGGAGCGTCTGCGTCAGGCCGACCATTGCATCGGCTGTGGCCAATGTGTCTCTCATTGTCCTCAAAGCATCAATATTCCTCAACAACTCCACCACATAGACCACTACATAGAGAAATTGAAACAAGAAAAACTTTAGTCTTAAAATTATGAATTGGAATGTATTATGGACAATCCTCCTGCTTGTAGGATCAAATATATGTATGACTTTCGCCTGGTATGGGCATCTGAAACTACAGGAGATGCATATCTCCGACGGCTGGCCTCTGATACTGGTCATCCTGCTTTCCTGGGGCATAGCCTTCTTCGAGTATTGCCTACAGGTTCCGGCGAACCGTATAGGGTCTAATATCAACGGCGGGCCTTTCAGTCTGATTCAGTTAAAAGTAATCCAGGAAGTCATCAGCCTCACGGTCTTCACCGTGATAGTCACCCTTTGTTTCAAAGGTGAAAGTTTTCATTGGAATCACCTCGCCGCCTTTATCTGCCTGATACTCGCGGTTTTCTTCAGTTTTTTGAAATAGCGGGTCTTAACAAATTCCGTTTGCGTTCGTCTATATGGTAAACGGAAATTAAAATGAAAAAGTATTTGTTAACAGTTTTAGCTTTGCTGCTTGTTTTCACAAGTACAGAGCTCTATGCCCAAAAACCCGCTGCAGAGTCTTTGGAGAAGATTTGCGAGGAGTATAAAGCCAAGAAAGGCTTTGATGTGGTAACATTTGGCCCATTGGCTATGTCATTGATGAACATAGCGGCCAAAATGGAAATGGATGAGGAAGAGAGGGATGCTCTAAATGTCTTCAAAGGCATAAAGAGGATGATTGTGGTGGAGTATGAGAATTGCTCCAGGAAAGACAGGACTTCTTTCGAGACCAGGGTAAAAGAGGTTCTCGGGGAAATGGAGTTGCTGATGTCGATGAAAGAAGATGGGGAGACGGTGGAGATATACGGGGACTATAACGAAAAAACAGGCCTTCTCAGTAATATGGTGATGTTTATGCCTGTTGAAGGAGGTTTGATATCTTTCACCGGCTCGATTGATATGGAGAATGTGGCCGCATTGGCCAATGAGACTTTATGAATTCAGAACTCTTCATAAAGGAGATTCTACCCTTTCAGGATTCTTTGTACAAGCTCGCCCTGTATATTCTGGAGTCTGAGAGTGATGCTTCCGATGCCCTTCAGGAGGTGTATCTGAAACTGTGGAAAATGGATGCGGATACTCTTCTCTCGCTCTCCAACCCTAAGGCCTACTGTTTCAGTATTATGAAGAATTACTGCCTGGATGTGCTCAGAAGAAGGAATGCCCATAGCGAAGAGAAGGTGGAAGATGTTCTGGAGGCTCAGTATCCGGCTTCGGCTTCGGATGAACCGCAGAGCCGATATGAAGCAGCTGAATCATTGGCCCTTATTCATTCGCTGCTTAATACTCTTTCCCCGAATGAAAGGCAGGTGCTTGTCCTCAGGGCCTTCGAGGGAAGGGATTATGAAGAAATCGAGAGCCTGTGCGGGATGAGTTACCTCTCGCTGAGAGTGCACTTGAGCAATGCCAGGAGAAAAATCAGGAAAGCTTTAAAATCGATGGAATTATAGATATGTCACGAATTGAAGATATAGAAAGGATGAGCCTTGAAGAGCTCGAAGAGCGGAGTTCTGCCTGTCCCTCTGCTTCAGAAGAAGTGAAATCGAAACTGGAACTCCAGCTGGCGATTTTTCGAGAGGCGAAACGAATCAAAGGGCGCCAAAAGGCCTTTAGGATTGCCGCTCCTGTTTGTACTGCATTTGCTCTCGGACTTGCCGCCTTACTACTTTTGTGGCAGGACAGTCCGAAGGACAGTTTCTCTCGGCCCGAAGATGCTTATGCGGCTCTTCAGAATACCCTGAATTATATGGGAGCTAAAATGGATAAGGGACTTAGTATGGCAAAGGATGGGGAAAGCAAGATGGCTAAGCCTATCGATATTATAGAATTAATAAGGGATTATCAAGTTTCGCAAGGCGCACAAATCTCTAAATAATAGATAATTAGTTACTTGCGAAACTGAAACAAACAAATGATTATGAAAAGAATAGTTTTGAGTATAATAGCGGTGTTGTTGCCGCTGGTGGCTTTTTCCCAGAGTGGAAAAAGTATCTATAACAAGTATTCGGATTGCGAAGGTGTGAATGCATTGTATATCTCACCTGCGATGTTCAAGATGATGGGAAGTTTACCTGAGTTAGAGGATATTGAGGAAGATGTGGATATGACTCAGTTGGTAAAGTCTCTGGACGCGATGTATATCCTAGAATGCGAGGATCCTACGGTGTCATCCTCTCTGGAACAGGATGTCAGGGAGATGGTTTCTTCGGGAAAGTATGAACTTATGATGGAAGTAAAGGAAGATGGGGAGAGGATGAACATTTATACTGTCAAAAAGGGTAGTCAGATAGAGAGTTTTGTTTTTCTATGCTCTGAGAATACTGGCAGTCTGTCCTGCATCGTTATTGACGGCAGAATATCAGAGACGGAGCTTAACAAGTTGATTTCCACGGTGGCAGACTGACACTTTGGCTTCTTGACTTTAACAGCTGCTCATATTTGCAGCACTTTGCTGTGTAACTTTGCTTTTGGCTATATCTGTCCTCATCTCTGGAGCAGGATGACTCTCAGTCTGCTTGTAAGTAGAGATTTCTCTTGTAAGCAGCCACTCATACTATCTTATTCAAAAGTCTTATGAGTTGTTTCGGATATTATGTCTATATTTGCAGTTCAAAATAACACAGGACTGATAATGAAATCTCTAAATAGGCTTTTTGCAGCACTTTGCTGTGTAACTTTACTTTTGGCTGTATCTTGTGAAAAGACACCTGGGGAATTGCCTGATGACAAAGAACCCATAGAAAATCCAGAAGACCCAAATCCTACACCAGAGCCAAAGCCAGAACCAACACCGGAACCAGAACCAGAGCCGGAGCCAGAACCGGAACCGGAACCAGGATTAAAGGTCGAAGTTCTAGATCCAGGGCAGAAGCCTGATGATAACCAGAGCTTTACACCACAACACCCCGAGCTTCTTCACGAGGTGGAATACGATGAATTCTTTAATCCTGTTCAGGATTGGCTCGACCAGTATGAGAACATAGACTACGTCTGCTCTCAAGGTAATGGAACTGCCTGGCCTTTACTCCTGGAGAACGGACATATCCGCTTCTATCAAGGAAGCAACTCTAACAAGGGCGGCTCCTACATCCGAATCCGTTCCCATAACGGGGCGAGTCTGTTGAAAATCACTGTCGGTTCTGCCAGCAAGACCACTCTTGCCCATTCTCTGAACGGAAAGGCTGCCAAGTCGGATAATACTGAACTTGAGGCTGGGGACAGATATGTCATCGAGGCTGCGGAGAATTGTGACGAAGTGTGCATCTACTGTATGGCTAGTGAGCAGTCCCGTCGCTGGGAGATGGATTACATCAAAGTTGAGTATAAGGGAGGTTTCGTAGAATCAGATTTTCATCAGCCAAGTATCGAGTGTGGGCCGCTTGTTCGTGTCAGCCTTCCATTTACCGAGACTTTCGAAGAAGCTTTTCCTACCAGCGATAAGCCTAGCTATTACAAATATGGCATCACTGCCGGAAGGGATAATCTACAGTGGAGTACCTGGTATGGTTCTTTTTCTTGGCAGAATCCTATAGAAGGGAGTCAGTCAGCCCAATTGAGGATATATCAGGAAGAAGAGGATTACGAGAAGGAGCAGTTCGGTCACCTGAAGATGGAGTTTTTTATCGAGGGGCTCTCGAAGCTGAGCTTTCAGTACTATATGTCAGAGTATTGGATTAAGGCGAACATCTCGTACTGCGAGTTTGGGGACAACTCCTGGTCCAATCCTGTCCAGATAGCCCTTAGCAACTATTCCGACAGAAAGACAGTGCAGGATTTCACTTATGTGCTTGACGGCGGCCTTAAGCATAATGCGAAGATTCGTATAGAACTTGACCCTGCCAGCGGCTTCCCAACTTCCTCCCACTACGATTTTATCTGCGATAACTTTGTCTTTGAGTAGGAGTTCCGAATGTAGCACTCCCATAAATCAAAAGCGTCTCCATTGAGATTGTTAAACTCAAGGAGACGCGATTTAATCCGCTATCCAAAGCGAAGTAATTAATCTTTCACACAACGAAGCTGAAGTCCATTTTCGCATTTTGAATAGGACAAAGTCAAACGTCCCAATGGATATGAAGATTTAGTGAAGGTGGTCATTCCGCTGAAAAATTGGATTGTTGTACTTGAACTTGAACTTGAAGTCGACACATTATATGGAGTAGAGCACATCAGGTTGGTCATGGCTATTTTTCCATAATACTCCTCCACAGAGCAATTACTAGCGGAGCATATAAGCTGCTGGTATTTGGCATTAGCCACAGCTCCACTCTGAACGAAATTAAAGCCTGCCTCATTGGCCTTAGCTATGTAAGCATAATTCCGCTCAGCATCCCAGAACAATGCCGAAGGATCAGTTACCGCAGCACTCTCGCCCACGTTCTTGTTAGAATATCCAAAGAGAGAAAGATATTCAGCCCTATTAGGGATATGCCAACCCTTAGGACAGATACCCTGAGCATTCTCAAAATTCCTATAGTTATCTGTAGTAATTTCCTCTCCCAAAGCTGCACTGTAACTATAGAGATAACCATAAGCCTTCACGGACGCCTCATCAGTAAGAGGAGTTACGGTAGTGCCATCAGAAGAATAGGGATACCATACGGAACCTGAAGTCGGATCAGATGATGCGCTAAGCCCTTCAGGCAGGTAGGCCAATGGCTCCGCCATCCACTTCTTGCCATTCAGAAGCACTGTCTTATAGCTTTTGTCGTGGTAAACGAAATAATCCTCAAACTCCTTTGCCACACTTTCGTCCACGATATTGCCACCCAGGACTCCACCGTCTTCCCAAGCCTCAATCTCACCACTGAAGCTAGCCTTAACCATATCAGCCAGAATCTCTATGCCTAAAGAATAAGTATATCCTGAGCGCAGTTCGACCTCATCTACTCCGGTACGCAAAACAGAGCCTTCCACTCCCAATGCAACCTCGAAGGAATTCTTCTGAGGAGCGAAGATAACTCTGTATTTCTTACCATCTTCCAGGCATTCAGCCTTAATGTTCACTGCAGCAGCCTCGCTATCACTGGCGATGGAAAGAGAACCGTTGTCAGCCTTAACGACATTTACCTTAGGCAACACTCCCTTTACCAGAATATCCTCAACCTTAGCACCAGCCTTATTATCCACGGTGATAACCAACTGAACAAGCTGATGTTTGAAGACGGTAAGAACCGGCTCACTCTGAGGAAAGACATTCTCCTTAAAGGCAAACATCAAATCTGAAGAAGAAGCTCCTGCGCTCTGGTCTTCAGACACAGAAAAAGATGTAGGCACTCCTCCTTCTACATAAGGGTAATAAGCTGAAATACTGCAAGATTCCCCACCTTCAGCATACCATTTCAAAGAAGATGAGAAGATACTCTCAGAATAAGTAAGCGACTCATTCTCAGCATACTGGCTGCCATCGGAGCGAATGATGCTAAGACCTATCTGGTCTCCAGTCTCGAAATTAGTAGCCGTAGCCTTGGAGATGACAGGCTCAAGCTTTACCTCAGGAGCCACTGGCTCCGGAACTTGCACTTCCTGCTTCTTACAAGCAAGAAGGCTGACGCTCATTAGAGCGAGCACAAAAAATAAACTCTTTTTCATAATCTAAAAATTTATACCAATTAAAATATTTCCACTAAAGCTATCTCTGCCTCCAAGCGTAGAAACAGGGACAAAACAATGCGTAGCATCCAGGCCAAGCCCTATAAAGCAATTCTTTAGCCCAGGATACCAGAGCAATTCCGCACTCAGATGTCCCCTACTTGCGCACAGCCATTCGTAAAGCTGGGAAAAGCCCTGAGCATATCGCTGTGGCGCGCTAGTGCCAAGCACTTCCGCCACCTTAGTCTCAGATTCATCCAGCCTGCCATCAAAGCATGACAGGGCGAGTTCACACTCAAAAGCCCGCCTGTGATACCTCAAAGACAGTCCCGCCGAAAAGGCCGAATAATCCTGTTCAAAGAGATAAGGATACATCTGAGAGGAAAGTGATTTTTCCAGGGAATAATCCAGAAAAGCCCTCAGCGTAAATAACTTAGCGCTATATTCATAAGATGGAACCAAGTTAAGCTTCCGCTTTTGGAATATCAGATTATAGCCATAAGAATTCACTGTACTGATACCTCCGGAACTAACTTTATCCAATACGTTTTCCCAATTCTGCTGACTCAGGCCTTCCACAGAGAGCCTAAAGGTATGGGAAGACATTCTAGCCGCAAGCAGCAAATCCACTGTCTCAGCAGGGAAACGGAACCACATATACTCCTTTTCCCCTGCGCTGCCATCCTTATAGCGGTACTGCAAGGATGCGAAAAGAGCATCAGAAAAAGAAGCCTCCAGGGCCGCCCCATACACATTTTCTCTCATCGGCAGCCCGCTCACCCCGCTCTCGCTAAGGTGCACCCCGCTTCCATTCCATAACTCATAAGCCCCGTACATCAGCCCTTTATCCAAAAAGGCGTCGTAAATCCCAGCGGCAGTGCCTATCTGCTCAGCCGTAATGGTCTCCGAAGTCTTTCCCAGTATGCTGATCAACTCTATCACAGCTCTCTCTTCCTCATCGGAGTGCCAGGCCAATCCCCCTCTGCATTCCATATCCAGTCTATAATTGGTATGCCTAAGGTCCTTACGCTTGGAGTAATTTCTGGAATCCATCAAAAACCTTCCTCCAAGCCGCAGATTATCAGAGATATCCACACTGATAGCCCCATCCACCGCATAAGTCTGCAGAGTTTTTACTCCAGGGCTGAACTCCCAGGCCTCTATAGGGAAATAGCCGGGTTCTATAGACATAGGGCCGCACATCCCTTTCCCCTGCCACTCTTCAAAGCCGAAAGACCCACTCAAAGAGAACTTATCCAAATGCCGAAGAGCCTCGCTGCGGGCTCCCGCCTTCCAGAGACTCTCAGCCTCCCAAGGAGCCCTGAAATCACCCTGCTCGAAAGTGCCATAGACAAGTGCCTGAGCCAGAGAGATATCCTGCCTCTGACGGATACCATTCACCCCGAGTCCCAGGTTCCAGAGATTCTGCTCCAGAGCCCGCTCATAAGGGGATTGCGCTCCGGCCGTGGACGCGAAGCACAGGATAGCAGCCAATAAGCTAATCGTGAAGAGATTGTGTCTCGCGTTCATAGAAATCATTACTTGAATTGTTAGTATCCATTAAGACCTCGTAGCCTGAGGAGGCCGTTAGTTCTTCATTCACCCTTCTCATCAGAGTATGCCCCAGGAAGGTGTTGCTAAGCTCCACATAGCCGGCATCCAGAGAAGGAACAAGACGCTTGGCATTCGCAGAAGAAGAGCCGGAAAAGACCTCGACGGCATCGATCACGTCGGCATAAGGAATGGCAGAGACCTTCTCCGCCGTACTCCCAGGCACCTGTAGCAGGACAGGATCGGAAGATAGCCGGAAAATAAGGGCTGTAGGAGAATTGATGGAAAAGGTATAGGCATTGGCAATGCCCGTCTTTACCACCACATCCAGATAACGCTGAGGGTCTATCTTATCCCCTGGCACCGGATGATAGGAGGTATTGGTGAAATAAGTGCTGCTATAGCAGACAAAATAGCCTTCCTTGTTCAGGTTCACGGATAGCGGATAACTGGCACTGTGGTCAATGGCTCCCCTCAGGCAGAGCACCGCATCCTCCCCTGGCTGAAGAGGGAAAGTCTTTCCAGTCCCGCCGAAACGCCAGATACACTGAGCTATAGGCGCAAACTCCGGATAGATTATGTTCCCTTCAGAGTCGCGGGAGACAAAAGGATTGGTAGCCATAGCGTTATAGGGGAATAGAGTCCCGAAACAAAGACTGTCCAGATACTGTGTCTCGAAATCATTGTTATGCAAGATAATATACTGGTCGTTCTGATAAGTCCCCTGCTCGGGGGTCTTCATACATCCTCCGCAATATATCTCCTTTATCACTATGCTGCCGGCCTTGGAATGGCTCAGAGGGAGCTTCAAAGTCTGGCTTTCCTCATTTATCACCACTTTGTCCGCAGTTCCGTTGAAAATATCACTTCCTACTCTGGCGCTCACTCTCAGTCTGTAAACTCCCCGGCTGAGAGTAAAGCTGGCCTTCCCCTCTTCTGAAGTAAAGGCACTGTAAGAATGAGAGAAATTAATCTCCTCAGCCTTCAGCTCCAAAGGCTGCTCGAATATAAACTCGTATGCTTCAGGCAGTTCCAGCTTAACTTCCAGAGTACAAAGGCTCTGGGCATAAGGGTTCTGCGAACTGTTCAGACAGCCCGCCAGAAATATAGCACTTAATAATATGCCTAAAATTCTTTTCATCTAAAACTTCAATCTGCAACTCAGTCCATAATAAAAGGCCGGGGTAAAGATGCTCCCTACTCCGGTAGCCATAGAGACCACATAAGGTCTGGAATTGGTGAAATTGTTAGCAAAGAAGGAGATGCTCACCTTGTCTCCCACTTCCTTGGTAATACTGAGGTTGGCACTGGCATAGGGGCCATAGCCATCCTGAGCAAGGGTATAGATATTACCGGATTTGAGGATGAGGTTGGAAAAAGCCGGATCGGCCGCCTCAGCCTCAGTGAAAGGATGAATCTCGCCATCCAAATCCATATAAGCCACAGGTTCTATATACCAGTATCCTTCCTCATTCCTTTGGGCATAGGATTGTCCCTCGAATTCGCTGATATTCCGGCTTCGGCGTAGCAGAGAGGCTTCCAGCCTCAGGGTAATGATCAGCCGAGCCTGCGGGATATGGGTTATGGCGGTAAGATTGGCATCCAGAGAATGGCTCAGACGCCCGTTTACCACAGGGGTGGAAGAGCCGGCATTGGCATATATTCCGACATACTGGTAGGAGCGGTTCGGCTCAGAGCTGTGGGACCAACCGCTCTGGTAGTAGTAACTCAGGCGCTCGTCGTGCTCGCTGGTGCTGACCCAGGCGGCATCAAGACGGAATTTGGTGCAAATAGGCTTGATCTCAGGGAAATCCAGCGTTATCTCGGCTCCGTAACGGCGCACCGGCGCGGCGTTCACCTGCCTGCTGGTCTTTACGAAAGTCCTGTCCACCACCCTGGTATCCATCAGTGTCCAATCCTGATCTTCATTTCCGCGGACATAAATCTCTCCACTCTGATTATCCACCCTTATCTGAGTGTCCTCTCCGGTACTGAAGCCAGAAGGACGGCCACTGATTCTGTAGGAGAATGGAGTGTACTGACTCTCAAGAGCATACGGATTCTGAATAAGGTTCACATAGCCTACCAAAGACAGGGCCCAGGAGCCTAGCTTCAAATCCAAGCCCAGTTCAGAGTTACTGCTACGCTGCCATCTAAGTTCGGGATTATACTCCAGGCTATATGGAATTGTATAATAGACATAACTTGACTTATCTCCATAGGAATAGGCAAAACACTGTATGTCCCTGTATTCCTGCCGAGGAAAGAGTATATAGAAAGAAGGGAGTTTTTCCGATATGCCCCATCCGCCACGTATAGAGACCGCCTTGGAGATGTCCCACTTGGCATTAAATCGAGGGGAAAGACTGCTTACGTTCTGATATTCAGTCCCTTGCACAAAGACATTTTCTTGCCGCAGACCCAAAGAGAGGCTTAGGCGCGTCTTGAAGATGGGCAGAGACAACTCTTCTTCGGCATAGAGCGAGAGGTTGTGCATAAAAGGATAATCCGTATAAGGCCTTGGCCTGTAGCCGTTTGCAGCAAGGGTCGGATCCAGGAAATACTCTCCCTTACCTATGTTTCCGTTAGCCTTCCACTGCACTCCCGCCTTGAACTTGCTCTTTACGGAGGAGAATTGCTGGTTCAGGCTATACTTGAGGGAGGCAGCAAAATCCAACTCCTTGGAGTCCGTGATCTGGTCTGAGAAGTAAGTAAGCGGCAGACTTTCAGACATATAATAGCCTTCCTTTTCAGAGTGAACCGCAGGCTGGGAGGAGGCATAAGAGTTATATTTATGAACCTGGCTCAGATCATCCTCGAAAGAAAGCGAAGCCTCAGCATTCAGGGAAGTGATCCAGGGGCGGTTCAGCATCCAGGAAAGGGAGCTGTTGGCCCTCAAACTGTTAGCTCTCACCTTGGTGAATTCTCCGGAGAAGGCGTCCGGATCATCTTCACTGTTCATTCCGCCCACATTGCCGGAAAGTCCGCTCTCCAGGCGCAAATGCTTGTAATTATTACTATAACTCAGGGAAAAGCCTCTTCTGGTATAAGACTCGTAAGGACTGGAGAGTTTCTTTGTAGCCTGCGCCCATTCCCCACTCAAATTCAAGACTCCCCCATCCTTCAGGCCAATTCCCTTCGAAACCGATGCCTGATAGGTCCTCGGATTCACGGAAAAACTCAGATTGGTCGGGGTCTTTCCGTGTTTGGTGTGAATGCGGACCATCCCGCTTCCCAGGTCGCCGTACTCGGCACTCGGCACTCCGCTGATTACTTCCACAGACTCCACGTTATCCACGCTTATGCTTCTGGTATCCACTCCGGCCAATTCCGAAAAGCCTGCATTGTTCCCAATCCTTACCCCGTCGAGTTCCACTGCCGTGGCAAAGGCCGCATTTCCGGCGGAAGATAAGCCCTGCCTGATGGAAAAGGAATTCGCTACCGTAAGATCCGGATTAATGGTCTTTCCTCCAGGAAGAAGGGCGGATATGTCCGTAAGGGAAGACATTTGGAGGTGATTCAAGGCATCCCTTCCGAGTGTCGTGGTGGTGTTCAATCCGCTCTTTGCCCTTTCTGCAGTTACCACCACCTCTTCCAATGCCAATGAATTCAGACTCAATTCAAAGTCTATCTTCTGGGACTTATCCTCAGTAATATACACATCGACTGACTGAGAGACATAGCCCAGACATTCCGTCTTTAATATATAGTGTCCTTTAGGAAGGCTTGGGAATTCGTAATATCCATCCTTGTCGCTGATAGCCCAGATGGAACCTTCATCCAAAAGCAAAACCACTCCCGGGAGTACGGTCACGCTGCCTTTTTCTCTGACGCTACCCCTAAGGACAGGCTCACTTTCCTGAGCCGATACCGACGGGATGGACACTGCCAGAAGACAAAGCAGTCCCCATAAAAACACTCTATGACTACAGCCAGACATATACACTACCTATTAATAATGACAAGCAAATATACGATTTTTGAAATTAAAACACTAAATTTGGCGAGTCATCATTTGTTATGAAAAAGATAAAAACGATTCGTGCCAATTGGCCCAAATACCTGCTCCAATGGAGCGTTCTGATAGCCATAATCGGCTTTGTCACATTTGCCAAGAGCGACCCTGAGAAATACTGCCCTATGGGCGGCCTTCAGGCCCTTGTAACCTTCCTCACCAAAGGCTCCCTGCCTTGTTCGATGAGCAGTCTGCAGATAATGATGGGTCTGGCCCTGGCAGCAGGAGTCATTCTTTTCAGTAAACTCTTCTGCGCCTACCTTTGCCCTATAGGAAGTATCGAAGACCTGCTTTTGAAACTCAGGTCCGCCATAGGGCTCAAAGGCATAGAGATCAAGTCCAAGAGTATTGCAGACTATCTGCTCAGGGCAGTCAAATACCTTCTGCTCTTCTGGATATTCTACTCTACTGCCACAAGCAGCGAACTGTTCTGCAAGAATCTGGATCCATATTATGCGGTAGCCACAGGCTTCAAGGGGGAGATCTCCCTATGGATGAGCATCGTGAGCCTTAGCCTGGTACTCCTTCTGGGACTTTTCATCAAGAGGTTCTGGTGTCGCTACATCTGCCCTCTGGGGGCCCTGTCCAACTCCTTGAAATTCTGGCTTCCTCTGCTGCTGATGGGACTTTTGTTCTGGGTTCTTAGTCTCTTTGGACTGAATGTCAAATGGCCGTGGTTCCTGGGAGCCTTCTGTGTGCTGGGCTATGTGATGGAAGTCTTCGTAGGAAAGGCGAGATTACAGCCGGTGGCAGTCCTGGTGGATCAAGACAGGTGCGGACGCCACTGTATGTCCTGCCAGAAAGCCTGTCCTTATCACATTGACGTTCCTTCTTATGGAGAAAGGGTGACTGCGGTGGACTGTATGCTATGTGGCGAATGTGTGGCTGCCTGTCCGGTCAAAAGCCTTAGAATCGGGACTTGCAGCAAGGGCAAGGGCAAAGCCTGGAAGTATCTGCCGGCAGTAATCGCGATAGCATTGGCAGTCATAGGAGCCATTCTGGGAAGCAGAATGGAGCTGCCGACCATAAATGAGACATTTGGCATAGAAGAAGGGATGGAGTTAAAGAGTATGAAGGTGGAGGGACTCAAGTCTGTCAAATGCTACGGGTCTTCGATGGCATTCAAGGCCAGGATGGAGAAAGTCCCTGGAGTGCACGGAGTCAAGACCTATGTCGGAAGTCACACGGTGGTACTTTCCTACGATCCGAAGGTGACAAACGAGGATAAGATTATGCAGCAGATTTTCGTTCCGGCTCACTTCCGTATCTGGACTCCGGACCCGAAAAAGATGAGCGAGATCAAGAAAGTAACCATCCGCACCGAGAAAATGTACGACAAGATGGACTTGAATTACCTCGGCCTGCAGATTCGTAACAGCGGAAAGAGTGTCTTCGGACTGGAAAGCGAGTATGCCTGCCCTCTGATAGTTCACGTGTATATGTCTCCTGATGAAGAATTGGATGAGAAATGGTTTAAAGAGATAGTGGAGAAAAAGCTGCTCTCTATGCCTGTGCACGGAGGTGGCACGAAGGATACTCCAGTGGACTTCAAGTTCGTAAAAATGGAAAAAGGCGAAAGCTATCTTCCTATAGATGAATATCTTGAGAAGATGTTTGACGGCTTTTACGCCGAATACCAGGGGCGTTACATCCAAGCAGACAGCAGCCAGGTTCTGAAAAGAAAGGATGTTTATAGGGACAAAGCCCAGTTCATCTACGAGATAGCCGACCAGAATTACGAAAAGCCTATCATCAGAAGGGCCCTGCCATTCCTGAGCAACCACCTCTCCAAGGAGGAAGGTGTGATATCTATGAGTCTGGTGCTTAACAGCGAGCTGGTCCCTTCCATTCAGATACGATATGCCTCCCCTATGACTTCTGAAAGGCTTTGGGAACTGATGACAATGGACAAATGGACCATCACCTATAGCCCAGAGGATATCAGGGAAGAAGATGCCAGATTAAAGTTTAACAGCCCAGGCAAAACTTTCCCTTATGAAGAAAAGTAGTATTCTCTCTGCTCTGCTGCTCTGTCTCTCCCTTCCGCTGAGTGCGGACGAGGGGATGTGGATGCCAAATTCCCTCTCTTCCCAACTCGTTCAAAAGATGCGGGAGATGGGCTTGCAGATGGAGGGTAAAGATATTTATAATGCTGACAGTCTGTCACTTAGCAGTGCCATAGTCTCGATGAACTTCATAGGGACAGGCAGTATGATATCCCCTGAAGGTCTGCTGATTACTAATCATCACGTGGCTTATGGAGATATCTACGGCCTAAGTACAGCAGAGTGCAACTACCTCGAAGATGGCTTCTGGGCCAAATCCCGTGAGGAAGAAATCCCCATCCCCGGCAAGAGCGTGCAGTTCCTGGTCCGTATCGTGGATGTGAGCGAGGAGGTGGAGAAGACCCGCTCCGAGCTGGAGGCATCAGGAGTCAAGGCCGGAATGCGCAAGCTCAGCCATATTATAGAAACTAAGTGGAAGGAGGAGAGCGGACTGGAGGCTTCCCTTTCCTCTATGTGGGCCGGGTCCAAGTATTACCTTTCTCTATATAGAGAGTATTCTGACGTAAGGCTGGTGGCTGCTCCCCCTGTAAGCATAGCCGCTTTCGGAGGGGACATAGATAACTGGGAATGGCCTCAACACAAGGGAGACTTCGCCATATACAGAGTATATAACTCTGAGGGTAAGCCAGTTACCCCTGCCGGATGGCTTAAGATAAGTACCGAAGGCTATAAGCTTGGGGACTTCACGATGGTGTTAGGCTACCCTGGAAAAACTGACCGTTATTCTTCCTCTGCTAAGGTTCATTACCTCACCACCCTGTCCCTGCCCATCACCAATCAAGTGCGAGCCGAGCAGATGTCCATTATTAAAAACTGGATGGAAAAGGATAGCGGAATACGGCTTCTCTATGCAGATAAATTCTTTACCCTTAGTAACATACAGGAAAATCAGGAAGGAGAGCTGCTCTGCTCAGAGCGTTTCGATGTGGAGAAGCGTAAACGTAAGGAAGAAGGGCTTATGGGCCGCGGCAGGAAAGGCAGAAAGATGCGGGAGCTGAATGCACGGCTGGATTCCAGCTATACTGCCATTCGGCAGGCGGAGGCTAATCGAATCTGGTTCAGGGAGACTCTTATCAGAGGTTCAGCCCTGGATCTGGTAGCCACCCGTATGAAGAACTCCCGCAAGCCTCTGGATATGGACAAGGAGTACTCTGCCTTCGACCTTAGGGTGGAAAAGGATCTGTTCAGGTATAATCTGCAAGCCTACTACGAGAATGTGGAAGAGAGGATGTGGGGAGATTATCAGAGGGAACTTTACTCTTTATTCAGCTCTGAGGGACAAACGGACTGGGATGCCTTGTTCTCTCATATCTGGACGGAGGAGAAAATGAGCAAGGACTCCCCCATCTACCTTTTCCTTACGGACAGAAGCATCCAGGACTTTAACAAAGAGGTGGATAAGGCCTATGGGGAGATGAGTGTCAGCGAACTTGGCAAGGAATACACCAGGCAGAAATACCGCCACAGGAATAGGAAGAAGATGGACCAATACCCTGACGCTAACTCTACCCTGAGGCTCAGTTATGG
>CAMFSN010000005.1 GCA_945983015.1 uncultured Bacteroidales bacterium | reverse complement strand
ACATATCTATGAATACTCTTTTTTTCTTAGTTCCGGCAGCGTCGCTTTTGGCTCTGCTTTTCGCATTCATCTTTTATAGGCAGATGCGTAAGGAAGATGAAGGTACGCCCACTATGCGTCAGATAGCACAGTATGTGCGCGAGGGCGCTATGGCTTATCTTAAGCAACAGTACAAGGTGGTGATAATAGTATTTGTCGTACTGGCCCTGTTCTTTGCAGTTCTGGCTTATGGCTTCCACCTGCAGAATCCTTGGGTTCCTTTCGCCTTCCTGACTGGCGGGTTTTTCTCTGGCCTCGCAGGTTATATAGGTATGCGTACTGCCACTTATGCTTCAGGACGTACAGCAAACGCCGCCAGACGCAGTCTTAATGCAGGACTTAAGGTCGCCTTCCGCTCCGGCGCGGTGATGGGACTTACCGTAGTAGGACTTGGCCTGCTGGATATCTCTATCTGGTACTATGTACTCGGTCTTTTCTACGATGTGTCTGAGGCTCAGAACTTAATCGTAATTACTACCACTATGCTGACTTTCGGTATGGGTGCTTCCACTCAGGCTCTCTTCGCCCGTGTGGGTGGTGGAATCTATACAAAGGCAGCAGATGTGGGTGCAGATATAGTGGGTAAGGTCGAGTCTGACCTACCTGAGGATGACTCTAGAAATCCTGCCACCATAGCTGATAATGTAGGAGATAATGTGGGAGACGTGGCCGGTATGGGCGCCGATCTGTATGAATCCTACTGTGGCTCTATTCTTTCTACTATGGCCCTGGGCGCTTCTGCCTTCTTTATGCAGGGCCCCGAGATGCAGACGAAAGCCATCCTGGCTCCTATGCTTATCGCTGCCATAGGTGTTTTGCTTTCAGTGCTCTGTATTTTCACCGTACGGACTAAGGAAGGAGCAGGTATGTCCCAGCTCCTGAAGAGTATGAATTTCGGAACGAATATGGCAGCTGCCCTGTCCGGAGTGTGTGCCTTCGGGGTGCTTGCTCTCGTATTTGGTACCAGGGAGGCTCATTGGTGGCATCTTTCGCTCTCAGTCTTGAGTGGTCTTTTGGCTGGTATTATTATAGGTAAGAGTACGGAGTATTATACCTCCCATTCCTATAAGCCTACTCAGAAGTTGGCAGAGAGCGCTAAGACCGGTCCTGCGACCGTGGTAATCAGCGGAGTGGGGCTGGGTATGATATCTACCTGTATTCCAGTGGTTACCATAGCTTGTGCCATTATCCTGGCCTATCTCTGTGCCATCGGTTTCGATGTGAAGAATATGCTCTCGGACGGAAATCTTTCCCTCGGCCTTTATGGCGTTGCTATCGCAGCTGTGGGTATGCTTTCCACCTTGGGTATCACTTTGGCTACCGATGCCTACGGTCCTATTGCGGACAATGCCGGTGGTAACGCCCAGATGAGTGAACTTGATCCTCAGGTAAGGGAACGCACGGATGTCTTGGATGCCCTCGGGAATACCACAGCGGCTACGGGCAAGGGTTTTGCAATTGGTTCGGCCGCACTTACGGCATTGGCATTGTTGGCCTCCTATATAGAGGAAATAAAGATCGCAGTTGGCAGAGTGGCCGATGCCACAATCAATGGTGTGGAGGCTGCTGCCGCTTCAATAAGCGATGTGCTGGCCCACTATAATGTCAGCCTTATGAATCCAAGTGTGCTGGCGGGAGTGTTTATCGGGGCTATGATGTCTTTCCTTTTCTGCGGTATGACTATGAATGCCGTTGGCCGTGCTGCCCAGAAGATGGTAGTGGAGGTCAGACGCCAGTTCCGTGAGATAAAGGGTATCCTTACGGGAGAAGGAACTCCTGACTACAAGCGTTGTGTGGAGATTTCGACTAAGGCTGCCCAGGTGGAGATGCTTCTGCCTTCCATCGTGGCCATACTGGTGCCTGTAGTGGTAGGATTGGTTCTAGGTGTAGCCGGTACCATAGGCCTGCTGATTGGCGGTCTGGGTTCAGGCTTTGTGCTGGCTATCTTTATGGCTAATTCCGGCGGTGCCTGGGATAATGCTAAGAAGTATGTGGAAGAAGGGCATTTTGGAGGAAAGAACTCTGACGCTCATCACGCTACCGTGGTAGGTGATACCGTGGGTGATCCTTTCAAGGATACTTCAGGCCCATCTCTTAATATTCTCATCAAACTGATGAGTATGGTGTCTATAGTAATGGCAGGTCTCACCGCAGTAGTACATTTGTTATAATCTACTCGGGATAGAGCAGATATTTGGAACGGAGCTGGGCGTAGTCGTCCAGCTCTTTTTGCCATCTTTCGTAGATGGCGGAGCAGGGCTCGCCCCTTTCTATCAAATCCTTAGTAAAGGAATTACCCATTAGAAGATTAAAAAAGCGTCCGCCGTTCAGGAAATACTTCTCTTTATCAGGGTATTCTCTGTAAGTCTCTAAAATATAGGAGATATTAGCCCCTTCTGCCCAGATTTCTCTCAAAGGCTTGTCTCTAAGACTCTTGCCGAAGCACTTCTCCCCTTTATGCGGAGGGTTTTTAGCCCCTTCCATACTCTGAGGAGTAAAACTGTAATCCCCCTGCAGGCAAGGCGCTCCATAGACTTCAAACGGGTAGTCCGTGCCCCTGCCCAGCGAGATGTCAGTTCCTTCGAACCAGCAGGCAGAGGCGTAGAGATAAACCGCCTTCATATCTTTCAGGTTAGGCGAAGGTGCCTTTAGAAGCGACAGGTGCATATTGTGTTCATATCCAAGGCATTCCACGACTTCCAGGGGACAGCTCCTCCCCGCTTCCAGCCAGCCTTCGCCATTAATCATCAAGGCCAATTCTCCCAGCGTCAAGCCGTGCACGGAGGCTATCGGAAGTGCTCCTACTCCGGACTTGAAGGCCATATCCAGCACCGGTCCTCCAAAGTAAAAACCGTTCGGATTTGGCCTGTCCAGCAGCAGCACCAGCGTGCCAGTCTTAGCGCAGCCGTTCATCAGCTCCAGCATAGAGATATAGTAGGTATAGTACCTCAGCCCCACATCCTGAATGTCCACTACCAGGACATCTATCTCTGCCAATTTTTCTTCCAACTTCCACTTCCTTCTTCCGTAGAGCGAGTACACGGCTAGTCCTGTCTTCCCGTCCACACCGCTCTCCACACTTTCTCCGTAATCTGCAGTTCCCCTGAAGCCGTGCTCCGGAGAAAATATGAAGCGTAGGTCTATCTGCTTTTCTATCAGATAGTCAGCTATGTGCTGCCCATAAACTACTTCTCTATCTGGACAGGGGGTGCCAAAGGCAACCAGGCAGCTCTGCTCACTTACTTCCTCGAGGGCAGGATAGAGCAGTCCTTCGGCGCGATCTCCCACTATACCGCTGTGATTACTGAATAAGGCTACTCTTTTCCCTTCCAAAATCGGAAGGAATACATCACTTCTCTCGTCCCCTAAAAGCACCTTCGCCTCACTGAAAAGTGGGGCGAAGTAGAGCAAGGCTGAAAAGACAAGCCTTAGACTATTTGTTAAATGGCAATTCACTGCTTTTAATGTATTTCTTAGGCGGCTTCATACCATATACCGAATTTCTGAGAAAAGAACTGAGTTCTTCCAAAGTCTCGAAACTCTGGATTTTTTCCGCAGGAATAATCTCGCCTATTCCGACCCGGACATTCTTCCCTTTTTTATTCATAATCTCCCTCGGGAGTCTAAGCAGTCGGACTTTCCAGCTAATCAGGCCCAGAAGGTAGTAAAAGATGTTATTCCTGTCGAAAAAGCGGATGGGAACTACCGGAACGTTCAACTTTTTAATCAGTTTGATAGCTGCCGTCTGCCATTCCCTGTCCCTGATTTTAAAGCCTTCGGAGGGCTTCAGGTCGGACACTGCACCAGAAGGGAAGAGTCCCAAAACCCCGCCTGAGCGGATTACTTCTATGCTCTCTTTGATGCCGTTGATGCTTTCCTTCGAGGCAGATTTTCTGCTTTCTCCGGTAGGAGTCACTGTAATGATGTTCGGGCCAAGTTTCTTTGCCATTCCCAGAATCTTGTTCACCATCACCTTCAGGTCGGGTCTGTAATGCCCTACCAGATCTATCAGTACCAGTCCGTCCACCCCCCCATAAGGGTGGTTGCTGATAGTGATGAAGGGACCTTCGGGAAGTTTGTCCAGATCGAGCCCGCCTACTTTGTATTCGGTTTCGAATATTTTCAGCAGCTCGTGGGCACAATCCACGCCTTCGTAGATGCTGCTCTCCCTATACCCCGCGTTCAGTCTGTCCAAAGCGACAAAGTGAACCAGACGGTCTAACAAAGCAGAGCCCCGTTTCGATTTGAAAACAGGGGCCAGCTCTTGTAATTCTTCTTTGGTAAAGAGGTCTTCTTTCATCTAGTTTTTCTTACGTGGATCAATTCTGGAGTAGTACTTGGCATCTGAGAAAATGGTGGTCAGATAGACTATCAGCAATATCCCCACGATGACGGCACCGGCTATATCGAAGAAGGTAAGGGCAAATGTCTTGCCAAAGAGCACCAAGTCCCAGGTATTTCTCAAAGGCTTGATGAGAATGATAAGGGTGTTCAGGATGACCATAATTATCCTCAGCTCGGTAGGGCCCAATTTGATGTAGGTCAGTTTGAATTCTCCCTTAAGATGTGCGTTCATAGATACGTTCATACTCATAAGGAGGTAGAGTATGAGGGCGGCTATGGCGATATGAATGTTCAGAAAGGCTGAAAGACCGGCGCAGATGAACATAATGCATTCGTTTACCGCATCCAGGGTATGGTCCAGATAGTAACCGTAGATAGGTCGCTGCTGATTGCGGACTCTGGCAAGTGTTCCGTCCAGAGAGTCGCCGTACCAGTTTACCAGAAAACCGAAGCTGCTGAGCCAAAGCCATTTGATATCCAGGTTAGTGAGGACGTAGCCTGCTCCGATGATAACGGCTCCTAAAAATCCTATGAAAGAAAGGTGGTCTGAATTGATAAATTTAGGTTGTTTTCCTGCAAGCCAAACAAGGGCTTTTTTTTCTGCAGCGTTAATAAAAGAGGTTTGAATTCTATTGGATTGCTTAACTTCCATTTCTAATTGATTTTTAATAGTCTGGGCAAATATACTACAAAAACTGTGCTTTTTAAACTTTTGTGAAGATAAAAGTGCCATTAATTTAGTAAATTTGCATCTATGGGACGTGATTTTCCTTTCATTTTTTTCCTGTTAGCCTTTGCGCTTTACACGATAGTCTTGTTCGTTATCTCACACTATACCAGCAGAAATGCCGGTAAAAATTCCTTTTTCGGAGCTGAGAGAAAAGCCCCTTGGCCTGTCGTGGCATACGGAATGGTCGGCGCTTCCATTTCAGGGGTGACTTTTATTTCCGTTCCAGGGAACGTATGGGTGCAGAACTTCTTTTATGTCCCCCTGGTCCTCGGTTTCGTAGTGGGCTATATAGTTATCGCCAAAGTACTTCTGCCGCTTTATTATAAGATGAATCTCACCTCCATCTACACTTATCTCGGAGAGCGATTCGGGCAGAAGAGCTATAAGACGGGGACTACGGTATTTATGGTCTCCAGACTTCTGGGGGCAGCCGTGAGGGTCTTTGTGGTGATAGTGGTTTTCTTTTCATTTCTACCTAAACAAATCCAGAGCGCAGGGCTTCTCAGTTTTTCTCTGGTCTCTCTGATTTTCCTCCTGCTGCTTTATCTATATACTTATAGGGGAGGGGTGAAGACCATAATTTGGACTGATGCCCTGCAGACCACCTTTATGCTTTTGGCAGTGGGACTTACCATATACTATATATGCAGGGATATGGACTGGACGGCAGCGCAGATGCTGCGAGAGATATCTGCTTCGGACTACGTGGCGATGTTCGACTGGGACTGGAGTCACGGGACAAATGCCATAAAGCAATTTATCTCCGGTATCTTTGTCACTATAGCGATGACAGGACTCGATCAGTCTATGATGCAGAAAAACTTGGCCTGTAAGGATTTGAAATCGGCCCAAAAGAATATGTACACTACTTCTGTCATTATAGTGGTGGTCAATTTCTTCTTCCTGTTGCTCGGAGCTTTGCTCTGTATCTTCGTGGCCAATCACGGCGGGCTTGAGCCTATGGGCATCACTAAGACTGACGAGATTTTCCCTACCATAGCCAGTAGGTATTTTGGAGTGGGTCTGGGAATAGTCTTCCTTATCGGGCTCATTTCGGCCAGCTACCCTTCCGCCGGAGCTGCCCTGACTTCGCTTACCACTTCCTTCTGTGTGGATTTTCTGCACGACAGGGACGAGAAGAGACGCAAGCGCATTCACGCCCTGGTGACTTTTGTTTTCTTTATCCTGCTCATTTTGCTCTATGTGCTGAGTAATGACGCGGTGGTTAATCTGGTCTATAAGCTGGCATCCTACACCTACGGGCCTCTGCTGGGCTTTTTCTTCTTCGGTATCCTCAGCAGGCGGCAGATTCGCGACGGTGCTGCACCTTACATCGCCATCGCCAGCCCGCTTTTGTGTCTCGTGGCCAATCTTCTTTTGAAGCATTTCTGTGGCTTTGACCTGGGATTCAGCTTGCTGATATTAAATGGAGCCCTGAGTTTCGGCGGACTTTGGATTTTTAGTAAAAAATGAAACTGATAGCAGACAGCGGCAGCAGCAAGGTGGATTGGGCCTTGAGCGGGAAGAGTAATCTTCGATTCAGAACTAAGGGCTTGAATCCTAATTATATGTCTCCAGAAGAGATAGTCAGTGTTCTAAGCACTGAGATTCGCCCGTTTTGTCAGGAGGTGGAGAGCATTCACTTCTTTGGAGCAGGGATAGTGGGGGAGGAGATGAAGAGAAAATTGGCCTGCTGTATAAAGGAAGTGTGGCCGGATGCGGAGCTGGAACTCAGCTCTGACCTGAGGGCGAGCGCATTGGCCTTGTTTGGAAAGGAGAGGGGAATAGCCTGTATTCTGGGAACGGGCTCGAATTCCTGTCTTTGCGATGGGGGAGAGATTTTGCAGAATGTGAAGGCGGGTGGTTTCATACTCGGGGATGAGGGAAGTGGAAGCTGGATAGGAAAGCACTTGCTGATGGATTATATAAAGGGGATAATGCCCGAGGGACTTGCGGGAGAATTTGAAAGGGAGTATGAACTGTCGTACCCTGCCATAGTGGAAAGGGTTTACAGGCAGGGCTCTCCTGCAGCTTATCTCGCTTCGCTGAATATGTTCGCAGCTTCAAGGCTGGAGGATGCTTATATCAGTTCTCTTATTAAGGAGGGTTTCGGGGACTTTCTTCAGAGAAATGTCTGCAGATATCCTGGCTGGGAGAGCCTGGAGATAGGGGCCGTGGGCTCAGTGGCAAAGCACTATGAGGCCCTTTTTAGAGAGTGCTGTGAAGAAAAGGGATTGAAAATCAGAAAGATAATAAAGGCTCCTATAGAGGAGTTGCTAAAGTATTATGAAAGTAACTGAAAGTAGTTCCAGATATCTCGACCTTCAGGATATGTCCACCAGGGAACTTCTGGAGAGTATTAACAAGGAAGATTCCACAGTGCCCGCTGCGGTCTCGAAGTGTATTCCACAGATAGAGAAACTGGTAGAGGGAATACTTGAGAGGATGAGTCGCGGGGGTAGAGTGTTTTATATAGGTGCCGGAACCAGCGGAAGGCTTGGCATATTGGATGCTTCCGAGATACCTCCTACCTATGGGGCAGCCTATGACCTGTTTATAGGACTGATAGCCGGAGGAGATGGAGCTATCAGAAGGGCAGTGGAAGGAGCCGAGGATGATGAAGACGGGGCTTGGAGGGACTTGGCAGAGTATAAGCCCAGTTCTCTGGACACTCTGGTGGGCATAGCGGCCAGCGGGAGTACTCCTTATGTGCTGGGGGGACTCAGAAAGGCCAGGCAGGAGGGGCTGCTGACTGCCTGCATTACTTGTAATCCCGATTCGGCTGTGGCTGCCGAAGCCCAGATACCTATAGTGGCCGTAGTGGGTCCGGAATTTGTGACCGGCAGCACCAGGATGAAGTCCGGCACTGCCCAGAAGTTGATACTCAATATGATATCGACTTCAGTGATGATCAGGCTCGGGCACGTTCAGGGGAATAAGATGGTGGATATGCAGTTGACCAATGCCAAGCTCATAGACCGAGGAACCCGTATGATAATGGAGGAGGCGAAGGTAGATGATTATCAGAAGGCTAGGGACTTGCTGTTGAAATATGGCTCGGTAAGGGCCGCTTTGGATTCATTGAATGGATAAAGGCAGTATCATAATAAGAAATGCTCGGGTAAATAACCTGAAGAATATATCTCTTTCTATCGAAAGGGGGAAACTGGTCGTGGTGACAGGGGTGTCCGGCTCGGGAAAGAGTTCCCTCGCTTTCGACACTCTCTTCGCAGAGGGACAGAGACGTTTTGCCCAAAGTATGAGTTCTTACGCCAGGCAGTTCCTGGGGAGGATGAGTAAACCTGACGTGGATTATGTGGAGGGCATTCCTCCCTCTGTCGCCATAGAGCAGAAGGTGAATGTGAGAAATCCCCGTTCTACCGTGGCTACCACTACTGAGATTTACGATTATCTTAGGCTCATCTATGCCAGAATTGGGCATACCTTCAGCCCTGTGTCAGGGGAGGAAGTAAGAGCTGATTCGGTGTCGAGTGTAGTTGCCTGGATGGAGGAAAGGCTAAATGCGGAGAATCCCGCTTACATACTTTTCCTGCCGGATTGGGGAGATACTCCGGTGGCGGAACTCCTCCGCTTTAAAGAAGAAGGTTACAGCAGAGTCTGGAGAGCCTCCACGGTGCTTCGAATAGATGATGTGCTGCAAAGTGGGGAACAGGACTGGCAGGAGGATACATATATACTTATAGACAGGTTTTCCTCCCTGGAGGACAGGACCAGATTGCTTTCCTCCCTTAACGATGCCTTTCATTCCGGAAAGGGCGTGATGTATATAGCTCTGGGACAGAAGCTTGAGAGATTCTCTCAGAGATTTGAAAAGGATGGATTAATCTTCGAAAAGCCGAATGACTATATGTTCAGCTTCAATAGTCCCATCGGAGCCTGTCCTAACTGCGGGGGACTTGGGAAGGTGATTGGCATTAGTGAGGACCTGGTGGTGCCGGATAAGACAAAGAGCATATACGATGGGGCCATAGCCTGCTGGAGAGGGGAGAAGATGAGTTGGTTCAAGGATATTCTTATCCAAAATGCCGAGTCCTTGGGACTGGATATTTTTACCCCATATTGCAAACTCTCTGAAAAGGAGAAGGATATACTCTGGAATATCAGGAGTGTTCCTGAGCAGCCTGACAGTCCGGTCGGAATAAATGAGTTTTTCGAGTGGGTGGATACTCAGAAGTATAAAATTCAGTTCAAATATATGCTCAGCCGTTTCAGCGGGAAGGCCCAGTGTCCGAGCTGTCACGGAAGCCGTCTGAAAAAGGAAGCTCTCTATGTGAGAGTGGCTGGGAAAAACATAGCTGAAGTTCTGGAGATGAACGTGGGGCAATGCCTGGATTTTTTCCGGAACATAGAATTGGACCCTACTGAAAGAACCATAATACGGGAGGCCTATAAAGAGCTTTGTGACAGGCTTTCCTGTCTTCAGGACGTGGGCTTGTCTTATCTGACTCTTAACAGAACCTGCAACACCCTTTCCGGAGGAGAGAGCCAGAGGGTGAATCTGGTCTCTGCCCTGGGAAGTTCTCTGGTAGGTTCCCTCTATGTCTTGGACGAACCTTCGGTGGGACTGCATCCAAGGGATACAAAGAATCTGCTATCGGTATTGAAAAGACTTAAGGATCAGGGTAATACTGTAGTGGTAGTGGAGCACGACGAGGAGATAATCAGGGCTGCCGACATACTGATAGATATGGGACCGAAGGCGGGTTCATTCGGAGGAGAGATAGTGTTCCAGGGCTCTTATTCCGAGGACCTCCCTCAGGAAGTGGTGGACAAATCCCTTACCCTCCAATACCTTAAAGGGAGCAAGGAGAAATATCACAGGGAAAAGCGGAGTCCGAATTATTACATAGAAGTACTCGGGGCTATGGAGCATAATCTGAAGAATATAGATGTCAGGATACCTCTGGGCGTGCTCACGGTAGTGAGCGGAGTGTCCGGTTCGGGCAAGTCCACCCTGGTGGGAGACATTCTGTATCCGGCCCTTTTAAGACATATCACAGGGAACGGAGAGCAGGTGGGTGCTTTCAAGGGACTTGCAGGGAGTCTGGATAGGATTATGGCCGTGGAGTATGTGGACCAGAACCCCATTGGAAAGAGCAGCAGGAGTAATCCTGTGACTTATCTGAAGATATACGATCTTATCCGAAAACTTCTCTCCGACCAGCCATTGGCCAGACTTTCGGGTTTCGGGCCTTCTTCTTTCTCCTTTAATCAGGATGGAGGCCGTTGTCCGGAGTGTCAGGGGGCAGGAGAGGTGAGCATAGAGATGCAGTTTATGGCCAATGTCACTATGGTCTGTGAGCACTGTGGAGGAAAGCGTTTCAAGGATGAGATACTGGAAGTCAGATACAGAGGCAAGAATGTGGATGATATCTTGAATATGTCCGTCAGTGAGGCTATTGAGTTTTTCTCTCAGGCTCCGGAGCCTGAGGCGCAGGAGGTGGCCCAGAGACTCAAGCCGCTGGTAGATGTGGGTTTGGACTATTTGAAACTTGCCCAGAACTCGACCACCCTCTCCGGTGGTGAGAGCCAGAGGATAAAGTTGGCCTACTACTTGTCTATAAGCAGGGAACGCAGCAGGCAGGGGAAGACGCTCTTTATCTTCGACGAGCCGACTACAGGACTGCATTTCGATGATGTGAACAAACTCCTCAGGAGTTTCGATGCGCTGCTTCAGATGGGGCACTCGCTGCTGGTGGTGGAGCACAATCCGGATGTCATCAAGGCGGCGGATTACCTCATAGATTTGGGTCCGGATGCCGGTGAGAGAGGGGGTGAAGTGGTATATGCAGGGCCTCCGGAAGAGGTGGGCCCTTATCTGGAAGGAAATGAAGCTTTGAGGATAATGTTTAGATAATCGCAAGATGGACAAGTGTTGAAAGCAGTTGCTTGTTTGTGATAGTTTAGGATAGAATGAAAAGGATTATTAGTTTAATGTCGGCACTCTTTTGTGCCTTAAGCCCTATGCTGGCTAAGGATACTGTCAAGGTTTTGGCTATAGGGAACAGTTTTTCTATGGATGCCATTGAGCAAAATCTCTTTGAGATAGCTGCCGCGGATGGGGTCGATATGATAATAGCTAATCTCTATGTTCCTGGTTGTGATATAGATACGCATCTTCGGAACATAGCAGGGGACCTGCCTGCCTATGACTACAGGAAGATAGAAGGGGATGGAGTGTTGAGGTCCTATCCGAAGACCAGGCTTTCCGAGGTAATTGCCCAGGAGGATTGGGATTATGTCAGCGTGCAGCAGGTGAGCGGAAAGAGTGGACTTTACGAGACTTATTCCGGCTTGAAAACCCTGGTGGACTGGGTAAGGGAACAGGTTCCTGGAGCCAAATTGATTTTCCATCAGACCTGGGCGTATTCCCAGATATCCAAGCACGGGGATTTCCCGAAATACGACTGCGATCAGATGAAGATGTATCAGGCTATAATGGAGGCTTCCTCCAAGGCTTGTAAGGATGTAGGAATCAGTATCATAGTCCCTACGGGTACCGCCATACAGATGGCGAGGGCTACGGCTCTCGGACCTGACCTTACCAGAGATGGTTATCATCTGGACCTGTACATAGGGAGATACATCGCTGCGGCTACCTGGTATGAGGTTCTGACTGGAAGAAATGTCATAGGAAATTCCTATCTTCCTGTAAACGTTAACAAGGCACAACTGAAAATAGCCCAAAGATGTGCCCATAAAGCGGTAAAAAAGGGAAGATTATAAGTTTTTTACTATATTTGTAATCCTTTCCCCTTATTAGACTACAGGTGAAGTTTAAGAAGATAAAAAAGATATTGACTCAAGGGTTGAAGTTTTCTCTGACTTCACTTTTTGGTACTGCTACGGACACTCTCGTCCTGTGGCTGATGACCACTTATGTGATGGGTGCCACTCACTTTGAGCAGTATGTGCTTTCTCCTTTGATCTCCTTCGAATGTGCCGTCATAGTGAATTATACCGTGGCCTATTTCTATGTCTGGAGGGACAGGATCAGTATCTTTACGATAGGGTCTTATTTTTCTCATCTTTGGAAGTACAATATCTCCTGCATTTCGGCTTTCATCGTCAAGATGATGATACTTAACGCTATAGCAGTAGCTACAAAGTGGGATCCGGTTATCTGTAACCTGCTGGCACTTTGTTGCTCTGGACTTTTGAACTTCACTCTTAACGAGTTCGTGATTTTCCGTAAACCTTCCTCAAAGAAGGAAGAAGTAGAAGACAACTGAGAATCATTCCTAAAATGTCTGCCACAAAATCCCAGAAGGACATACTTCTTCCTGGGCGGAAATTTTGAATAATCTCGGTTGTACCCGCCAGTACACAGCATATCAGAAAGCAGAGCCCCACAGTGGGCAGGGCTTTTCGAACAGTCTTCCAGCGTTTGCCCAGAGAGAGGTACAGCAGAACCGGAGCGGGGAAGAACATCAGGAAATGCACCAACTTGTCAGCCGGAATGAAGAATTTCCAGTTTTCCACGCTCGGAAGACTATCCGGAGTACTGAAGCAGAGGTAACACAGGGCTAGCAGGTACACAAGTGTCAAGCCTCTCCACAGGTATTTGTTTTCCAACACTTTCATTACAGAGCCTGCATATCGTAGAGTTTTTTATAAAAACCACCGAGTTCGATCAGTTCCTCGTGTTTACCCCTTTCCACTATGTGGCCTGCATCCATTACCACGATTTCGTCTGCATTCTTTATGGTAGAGAGCCTGTGGGCTATGGCTATGGTGGTTCTGTTAGACATCAGTCTGTCAAGGGCTTGCTGAACTATCTTCTCGGATTCGGTATCCAGGGAAGCGGTGGCTTCATCGAGAATGAGGATAGGAGGGTTTTTCAATATGGCCCTGGCTATGGAGATTCTCTGTCTTTGGCCTCCGGAAAGTTTGCTGCCCCTGTCGCCTATGTTTTCCTCATAGCCAAGTTCCTTTTCCATTATAAATTCGTGGGCATTGGCAATTTTCGCTGCGGCCACCACTTCTTCCATGGTCGGATTCTCGACTCCGAAGGCTATGTTGTTGAATATAGTATCGTTAAAGAGGATAGGTTCCTGGTTGACATTGCCTATCAGGGCTCTAAGGCTCCTGGTCGAAACATCCCTCAGGTCGTGACCGTCTATCTCTATGCTGCCTTCGCATACGTCGTAGAAACGTGGAATCAGATCCACTAGGGTGGATTTGCCGGCACCTGAGGCTCCTACTATGGCTATGGTCTTGCCCTTAGGAATGAACAGGCTTACGTCGTTCAGGATTACTCGGCTGTTCTCGTATTTGAAAGTCACGTTCTTAAGTTCTATGCCCTTTTCAAAGCTCTTGAGTTCAATGGCATTCTCTTTTTCTTTCAAAGGATTCTCAGCCTGGAGTATCTTATCTATTCTCTCGGCGGAAGCCAGTCCCTTAGGAATGGAGTAGGCTGCCTTCGAGAGATCCTTGAAAGGCTGAATCACAGAGTAGAGAATGGTCATATAAGACATAAAGGCCGGCGCATCTATACTTGCGTGATCTCCCAGGATAAGAGTGCCTCCAAACCAGAGCACAATGGCTATCATTATGCTTCCCAGTAGTTCGCTCACAGGATGAGCGCTGGCTTGACGGACTCCTACTTTGATGTTTTTAATCCTCATATTGTCAGTCACCTTCTGGAAGCGGTCAGTCATCTTTTTCTCAGCCAGGAAGGCCTTGATGATGCGAAGTCCCCCCAGGGTTTCCTCCACCTGAGACATAGTGTCGCTCCAGAATTTCTGGGCCTGAAGCGAGTGAGCCTTCAGTTTTCGGCCAATTGCACTCATTATGAAGAGCATAATCGGTGCGAAGACCAGGGTGAAGAGGGTCAGCTGCCAGGACATCGTGAAGAGCACCGACAGATAGATGATAATCAGGATAGGATTCTTCAGCAGCATATCCAGGGTGCTGGTAATGGAGTATTCCACTTCCTGGACGTCTCCACTCATTCTCGCGAGTATATCCCCCTTTTTCTCCTGGGAGAAAAAGCCCAGTGGAAGGGCAATTATCTTCTTGTAAATGAGCATCCTGAGATCCCTCACTATGCCGTTTCTCAAAGGTACCATCACTGCGGAAGAGCCGAAATAGCAGCCTGTCTTTATCAGGGTGATGGCACAGAATACCAGACAGAGGGCGAGCAGAACCTTACTCTGCCCGTAAGTGTGAACCCATTCTCCTACGTAGAAGTAGATGTTATTCGTTACGGCGGAGAAATCCTTCACCTGATCCCAGGCTATGAAACTGTAAGTGGCCCCGCCGCTGTCGAAGAGTATTTTAAGAATAGGTATCAGCAGCGAAAAGGAGAAGACGTTAAAGATAGCAGACAGGATGTTCAGAAGGATGGAGCCTCCCAAATATCCGGTATAAGGCCTGACATATCTCTTTATTATTATCCAAAATTCTTTCATTGTCAATCAGTTATAATAAGTTCCTCACAAGAGGATTAAAGGGGAAGGTGTCTGGCGCGGCAGCGTCTGAAGCCTGACCTTTGTCAAATTTGCCTCCTGCAGAGCCGCCTTCGCACTCTCATAGGCTCTTTCAGGGGTGTTGTTATTCTCGCTCAGGTGGCAGAGGAAAAGATTCTCCAGCCCTTCGTGGGAAAACTCCTTGATGGCCTGGGCTGTCTCGTCGTTACTCATATGTCCCTTCTCGTTCAATATTCTGTCTTTCAGCTCTTTAGGGTATGATCCCTCGATGAGCATACGCTTGTCGTAATTCGATTCCAGAACCACGGTCTGGGCTTGACTGCAAAAACTCAGGGCCTCTGTGGTCATCCTGCCGCAATCCGTTATGTGCACGTAGTTTTTTCCTCCCAATTGAATGGCAAAGCCCACGGTCTGCGTGGCATCGTGCGGCACTTCGAAATACCTCACCAGCACTTGCCCCGCCACTACCGGATTCCAGCCCCCTTTCTTCAGGACTTTTCTGCAGGAGCCTATGTATTCGTGAGTTAAGATATGGTGCGAGAGCGCCCTGTGCAGCTCTTCCGTCGCCCAAACTGCTTTCCCCAGATGCTTGCAGAAGGAGGCCAATGAGCGTATGTGGTCCATATGGTCGTGAGTAAGCAGAATGGCACTGAAGTCCTCCAGTCCCAGTCCTTCCTGGGCCAATTCTTTCTTAACCCTGCGCAGGCTCACGCCGGCATCGATCAGCACTCCCTGCCTGCCGCCATCCTCATCCTCCACTCCGAGATAATAGCAGTTGCCGCAACTCCCTGATGAAAAGCTCTTGAATAATACCTTATTCCCCATTCTCTCCACAGTATTTTTTAATGACTCCATAGGCATCCTTGATGCCCAATTCTCCCGCTCTCGACAGGTCTATGCAGCCTTTGTCCGTATCCTTGATGAAGATCAGTACCAGAGCCCTGTTAAAGAAGGCCTCTCCCATCAGAGGATATTCCGAGATGGCCTTGTCGTAGTATTCCAGGGCTTTAAGCATCTGTGAAGAAAGGGTATAGAGGTTCGCCAGGTTGAAGTGTATGTAGGCCAGATCGCCCTCTATCTTTTCAGCCTCGAGCAGATCCTCTATAGCTTCCGAATAATCGTAAGTCTTTTCCACTCTGTCACTTACTCTGGTTTTCGCCGCCCCCTGGTCATCCATAGAAAGGGTCTGCACATTGCTTTCCAGGGAAGCGATGAAGTCTATCATCTCAGCTTTCAGAACAGCCCTGTTCATCAGATAAAAGGCCTTTTCATTCCCCTTGGAAAGTTCAATGGCACTGGTATATTCGTTCAATGCAGTGTTATACTCTTTGTCTTGCACCGCCTTTATGCCTTTCAGGAAATGGATGTCGGCTCTTCCTGAAGAATATCCGAAAAGACTCTGGCTGCTTTCCGTCTCTTCATTCCTTCCGCTTATCTGCAGCGGCACTATGTTCCCCTTGAGCATCAGGGCCAGCTCTTCGTGCTCATAGTCCGTGCTGAAGGCCTGTCTGATGTCCGGAGTCTTCTCGGCGAAACTAAAGCGATAGAGTGGTTTCAGCCTGATATTCACGTCTCTGTTTTGCAGGAGTTCGTTATCGAAGTCTTTCTTCGCGAACTCTGCATCGAGAGCCAGCAGGCTGTTAAACTTTTTGCTGGTATCCGCCAATGAACCGTTCTGCTTATTCGAATTATATTCCCGAATCTTACGCTGAGCCGTCTCGTAGTCCTTTTTGCTCTGCTTCTTTAAGCCAAGCTCATTTTCCACATAGGCGCGGTTCTGATAGGCCTTCGCAAAGTCAGGGTACAGCTCTATCGCCTGGTCATAGTCCTGCAGTGCGCTGCGAAGCCTTCCCAGCTCTATGAAACAAGCCGCCCTGTTGAAGTAGGCCAACACGTTCTTAGGGTTAATGTTCAGTACCCTGTCCATATCGTCCAGCGCTCCCTCGAAATCCCCAAGCTGCATCTTTATCAGACTCCTGTTATAGAGGGTAAGGGCGTTCCCTGGTTCGAGTTCCAAGACCTTGTCCATATCTGCCATAGCCTTCTGGTAGTCCTTATATTCGTAGTACATCAGGGCCCTGTTAAAATAGGCGAAGGTATTGTCCTGACCCAGGTCTATGGCCTTGTTCATATCTTCGATGGCTTCATCGAATTTCTCCTGCTGGGCGTAGAGTCTGGCCCTTCGGATATAGCCTTCCGCATCGAAGCGGTCCAGTTTGATGGCTTTGTTATAGTCGTTCAAGGCTTTCAGGGTGTCTCCCATAAACAGATATGAAGCTCCTCTGTTAAGATAGGCCGACGGGTCAGTCTTTTCGAAAGTGATATAGGTGTCGAAGTCTTTTATGGCGTCTTCGAATCTCTGTGACAGAAAGTAAGTTACGCCTCGACTGAAATAGAGTCCGGTGTTCCCCGGTCTGAGACTGATGGCATTCTCCAGATCATCCAGAGCCTGGTCGTATTCTCCCAGACGGCTCTCGGTGATAGCCCTGTAGTGGTAGCCATTCGTAAATATGGGGTTTATTCTCAGGGATCTGTCAAAGTCTTGCTTGGCACCTCTGAGGTCTCCCAGATTGAATTTCGCTATGCCTCGGTAGAAATAGGTCCAATGCGCATTAGTGTCCAGTTTCGCCAGGATGTTGAACTGTTCGATAGCCTGAGCGTATTTGCCGTCCTGGAGGGCCAATCTTCCTCGGAATTCCAGCACATCCTTATCCCATTGTGCTGCGGAGGGCAATGTGCATAGAAAAAACAGACAGAAGGCTGTCAGGGTTTTCGATATGTACTTGCCAGTTCCTCTCATTTTACGTATTTTTGCGAATCCTACAAATATACATCTTTCGTGCCCATTTTGAAAAAACTTGTCGCTATTTTTTCTCTTTTCTTGCTTTCAGGCTCCTTTTTCTTTATTTCCCAAGGTGCCGGAAAGGATGGGGACAAGTATTACCAGAAGCTCTATTTTCTCTCTCATCGACCTTTTCCTTATGAGAATCTCGTAAGGGACGTGGACTATCTTTGCAGTTCCTCTTTCGAGGGAAGGAAAGCGGGAAGCGAAGCGATGAAAACTCTATCCTCAGAGCTCGCCGATAGATTCGAGAAAATTGGCCTGGAATCAGAAATCCAGGAATTCGCCCTTTCGGACGGGTCCTCGGGAAGGAACGTTTTGGGCAGGCTGGAAGGGAGCAGCGGAAAATGGATAGTGCTCGCGGCTTATTACGACGGACTTGGGACGCACGGGGAGCAGACTTATCCAGGGGCGGATGCGAATGCCTCCAGCGTGGCGCTGCTGCTGGAATTGGCCCGAAGGATGGCGGGGGAAAAGGAACTGAGGGACGGGCTGCTTTTCGTGGCTCTGGATGCCCACTATGAGTCTTGCAAGGGAGCGCATGCTTTGTTGGAAATGATTGGCAGACAGAATGTTAAACTTTTTGTAAATCTGGAGCAGATGGGCAATTCCCTGGTTCCGGTGGATAAACGCAGGCCTCATTATCTGATGGCTCTGGGGGCTGAGAGGTATTCCGGGGAACTTAAGGCTTGTGCTAGGCTGGGGCGTATCGAGATGTATTACGAGTACTATCGCTCGGAGTCCTTCACGAATATGTTTTACCGAAAGATAGGGGATCATACGGTTTTTTTGAAGGCGGGAATTCCTTCGATATTCTTTACGGCGGGAATTACGGAGCATACTAACAAGAGCAGCGACCTGCCGCAGAACCTGGATTATCTGGCGCTTTATGAGCGAGGGCTTTGCCTGGAGAGGTGGCTTAGGCTGATTTGCCTACGATAATTGAATTTTTATTTTTAACTTTGGGAGTTTTTGTGCTCTTAATGTTATGAACTATTCTTTTTGTAAGACTGGAGATGACTATATACTTAGTCTGGCGAACCACTGCGAGATAGTTTCCACCCTCATTCAATTCTGTGAGCAGGAGGGACTTGAGGCTGCCGAGATTACTGGCCTGGGGGCAGTGAGCGAGGCCACTCTGAGGTTTTTGGACCCTGCCACCAAGGCTTATGTGGACAAGAAGTTTGAGGAGCAGATGGAGATTACCAATCTCACGGCCAATCTTTCCAGAAAGGATGGCAAGCCTTACTTGCACGTGCATCTGAGCCTTGGCAGAAGGGATTATACCCTGGTGGGCGGACACGCTCTCTGTGCCACGATTAACGGAGCCTGCGAGCTTTTCGTAAGAGTTATCAAGGGGGCTCATCCTCAGCGGGAGTTCGACCCTGAGACTGGCCTTAATCTGTATAAATTCTGATGAGAATAAAGCTGATCATACGAATGGTGGGGATATCCCTGCTCCTGGAGTCTCTGTTGATGTTCGTTTCGGCGATTGTCGCAGCTGTTTATGGCCATGACGCCAGTATGATTCCGCTGCTTTTCTCTGGTCTTATAGTGGGTATATTCGGGGCTTTCCCTCAGATATTCGTTCGTTTCGAAGCCTTCTCCAAACACAGGATTACCAGTCGTGAAGGTTATTATATAGTAGTGGGTTCCTGGCTGTTGGCCTGTCTTTTCGGGATGATTCCATACCTGATGTATGGCGGAGAATTCACGCCGATAAACGCCCTTTTTGAGAGTGTCTCAGGTTTCACCACCACCGGTGCTTCCATACTTAACGACATAGAGTCTCTGCCTCGCGGCCTGCTTTTCTGGAGGATGGCTACCTCCTGGATGGGC
The DNA here is from genome assembly GCA_945983015.1 of uncultured Bacteroidales bacterium. Lineage (GTDB taxonomy): Bacteria > Bacteroidota > Bacteroidia > Bacteroidales > UBA932 > Cryptobacteroides. Next base: position 11,677 of record CAMFSN010000005.1, on the reverse strand, counting down.
GGTATAGGTATAGTGGCCCTCTTCTCCCTGGTCCTGCCATCCGGCAGCGGGGCTGTACTGACGGGAGTGGAAGTATCCGGCATAGCCAGAGACGACGCTTCTACCCGAGAGAAGTCTCTGGTAAAGATGATGGTAAGCACCTATATGGGACTGAGCCTCTTATTCTTTATCTCCTACAAGCTTTGCGGGATGGGCTGGTTTGATGCCATTACCCACGCTATGTCCACGGTGTCCACTTGCGGTTTTTCTACCAGAAACGCCAGTATGGCAGCCTTCAACAGTCCTCTGATAGAGATGCTTGCAAGTTTGTTTATGATCCTCTCCAGCATCAGCTTCTGCCTGATCTATTCCATCTTTACCCGAGACAAGCAGAAGAATATGTTCCAGTCCGAGGTCTCCAGAACCTATTTGCTCGTGCTGGCTTGCTGCATATTTCTAGTCACTGCCAATCTTTTCTTCTCCGGCACTTTCTCCAGCTTTGGCGAGTGTTTGAGAAGGGCGGTCTTCCACGTCAGCGCCTTCGTGACCACCACCGGTTTTGCCACTACGGACTGTAACCTATGGCCTTCGATGAGCATAATCATACTTATGGTCTGCGGTACGGTCTGCGGCTGTTCCGGTTCCACCTCTGGAGGTATGAAGTTCGACAGAATGCTGGTGGGAATCAAGGCTGTAAAGTCCAAATTGGCTGGAGTGGCGAATCCTAACCAGATAAGTGTAGTGAAAGTGGATGGACGTCCTATCTCTGAGCACAGAGTCTCTGAGACGAAGACCTTTATGATTCTATATTTCTCAGTCCTGGTGGTGGGCGCCCTGGTCTTCAGCGCCTTCGGACTGGATGTGACCACTTCTTGCACTGCCAGTATGGCTTGCATAGGTAATGTAGGCCCGGGATTTGGGGATGTGGGAACAGTCTGCAATTACTCCTTCATGCCCTCTTTCCTGAAGTTTTTCAGTACCATACTGATGCTGCTGGGGCGTCTGGAGCTATTTTCTTTGTTTTATGTATTAGGAATCAGACCTAGAAGATGAATATTTCGGAAGTGTTGGGCGAGACCCTGGAGGTATGCGCCTTTGTGATGGTGATGATGACTATAATTGAGGCCCTGAACCTGGAGTCTCACGGACGCATATTCCGCTCCCTGCGCTCGCATCGGGTAGGCCAAGTCGCTCTCGGTTCTCTGCTTGGCATTATTCCTGGCTGCGCCGGAGGCTTTGCCGTCACTTCCCTTTATAATCACGGCTTGCTGAATTTCGGAGCCCTGGTGGCTATGATGATAGCCGCATCCGGAGATGAAGCCTTCGTAATGCTGGCTCAATTCCCGAAGACAGCCATCTGTATAATGCTCTTCCTCCTGCTGCTCTCCTTTGTGGCAGGGCTTGTGGTGGATAGGCTAAACATCCACGCCCATCACTGCGATGACATAGATACGAGCCCTGACATCGATTCCCAGCACTGCCATCATCATCGCACATTGAAGAGCTTTTTGAAGGAAAACCTGCTGCATCACGTGATACTCAAGCATTTGCCTAGGGTTTTTGCCTGGACTTTCTCTGTTATTCTGCTCATTTCCATCCTTGAGAACTATGTGGATGTGAATGATTGGATAAGTGACAACTCCGTCCTTATGATACTGCTTGCGGCCCTGATAGGAATTATTCCTGAATCAGGACCGCATCTGATCTTCGTAACTCTCTTCGCTAAGGGAGTCCTGCCTCTGCCGGTACTGCTGGCCAGTTGCATCAGTCAAGACGGACATAGCGGACTGCCTCTTCTCGCAGAGAATAAAAAGAGTTTTTTCTTAGGGAAAGCGCTGAATGTGCTGATAGCACTAGCCGTAGGCCTGCTCTCCCTATGGATTCTGCCCTCTTAGCAATTGCAGCCGCCTTCGCAGCCGCAGCCTTCTGAAGACTCGCACTTGCATTCACCTTCCCCACCTTCACAGCCACAGCCTTCGCCTTTGTGGCAATTGCAGCCTTCACCGCCTTCGCCTTTGTGGCAGCCGCAGTGTCTCTGCAGACCATTTGCCAATTCCTCTTCGCTGGCATCCCTTACTGCCACTACGCTGCCCTTGAAGTTAAGGGTCTTGCCTGCCATAGGATGATTGAAATCCATCAGCACAGACTCGGCTCTCACTTCCTTTACAGTTCCCTGAACTATGCCTCCCGCATCGTTCATCATAGGTATTACCCTGCCTATCTGAAGCAGGTCCTCGCGAATCTGCCCATCTATCTGGAAGGCCTCGAGAGGCAACTCGAAGATGGCATCGTCAGTATATACTCCGTAGCCTTCTTCAGGACTGAGGGTAAAGGCGAAGTCTTCTCCCACTTCCTTTCCTTCCACTTCTTCCTCGAAGCGAGGCAGCAGCATACCTGTGCCGTGAATGTACTCTAAAGGTCTGTCGGCCCCAGCCTTATCGGCTATGGCTCCGTCCACTGTCAATTCGTAGCTGAGAGCTACCACTTTGTTTTTGTCAATCTTCATTTCGTATAAGTATTAATTATTATTCTCCACTGAAACTTACATCCTCAAAGGCGAGGCTAGGGATGAGTTTGCTCATACAAGGCCTGTAATCTGCTCCTGCGTAAAGCAAGTGCTTCCACAAGTCGATGAAATTACCGGTAATCAGCATTCCCGATACCGGCTTTCCTATCTTTCCATCCTTGAATTCGAAGCCTTCCACCCCATAGGAGAAATCCCCCGTGGCAGAATTGCTGTTACCCCCGTTGAATCCACTCACCAGAATCCCTTCGCCACATCTTTGGAGAATTTCCTCCAGGCTAAGTCCCTGTTCAGGATAAGGCAGGAGCTGCACCCTTGTAGAATCCTCCACAGTAGGCTCAAATCCAGTCTTTTCAGCTATGTAAGTATTTATAAAATAAGTGTTTACTATTCCATTGCGGATAATGTCCATATCCTTTGTCCTCACTCCCTCGCTGTCGAAAAGTCGCGAGCCGCTCTCTCCTTTGATATGAGGTCTGTCCACCAGATTCATCTTCTCGCTGAAGACTTTTTGCCCGAGACTATCCATCAGAAAACTATTGTTCTGCTGCAGCGAAAATCCATTCAGGGCATTCAGCAGGGGAGTCAGCAACTTCGAAGCCACATTCGAATCCACCACCATCCGGTATTTGCCACCCTTTATGCTTCCGGCTCCCAGGCTCGAAACGGCCCGTCTCAGCGCTATCTGTCCTATCTCTTTGTATGCCAATTCTTTCAGCCTGCTGCTTGAAGTCCACCAATAGCTGCTGCTCTTCGTTCCATCCTCGCCTTCCACTGTTACTTCCGAAGCGTACTCGAAGGAGGTCTCACGGTGCCTGCAGAACAAGCCTTGGGAGTCCAGGCTGATGCTGTCAAATTCTGAATCACAGTACTCTCCCTCTTCCGATATAATTCTGTATCCTTCAGTTCTCTGCTTCATATCCAGGCAGTACTGCAGGGCCAGACTCTTTCTTTTCTGCTCATCCAGAGTCTCGTACTCCGGATCGTAGAGTTCGAGTTCCAATCCGCTCTGCGCCTCCTCACAGCAGCGCTCCCTTTCCGGCAGCTTTCTGCAAGGGTCTTGCTCCAGCATTCTGGTGATGGCGGCGCAGCTTTTTGTAAAATCTGCCAATTCCTTTTCCTCCAGTCTGTTGGTTGAGAAGCTGGCATATTTCCCATCTATGAACAGGCTGAGGCTAAGGCTTCTGTCCAGACAGTGACTGATCTTGTCCAATTCCCCGCAGAGGCTGTCCAGGATGTTCGACTCGCTCTTGTTCAGAACCACCCTACAGGCTTGAGCCCCTTCCGCCTTGGCGAAATCCAAGGTCTTTCTGGCCAATTCCAATTCTTGCTTGCTTATCATAAACTTCCACCTCCTACAGTCAGATTCTTTATCAATACAGAAGGAATGCCGCAGCTCACAGGCATATTCTGCCCTTTGCCACAGGTCCATTTGCCTTCGTCTATCTTCAGGTCCGAGGCCACCGCCTCTATGTCCGCAAGGGCCTGAGGCCCGTTTCCTATAATGTTCACATCCTTGATAGGACGAGTCAGGCGGCCATTTTCTATCATATAGCCGCTTTTTACATAGAAGGTAAAGTCGCCTTCTCCTATCTTTACCTCTCCGTTAGAGAATTCGTTTACATAGATACCATTGGCAGCCATATGGATCAAATCCTCGAGAGTCCCGTCCTGCCCGTTCTCCATATAGGTCGAGCGCATTCTAGGGATAGGGTAGTAGCGGAAAGACTCCCTTCTGCCGTTGCCCGTTGAGGCTACGCCATAGTAGGCGGCACTGATTCTGTCGTGCAGGTAGGAAGTCAGGATTCCGTCACTTACCATATAGGTCTTTTGGCCTGGGACGCCTTCATCGTCGTAGTTCGTGCTTCCTCTATAGAAAGGCAGGGTCGCGTCGTCCACTATGTTCAGTCCGGCCTTGCAGATACGTTTTCCGAGCTTGTCGGCGAAAATGGATTGGCCTTTACGGTTAAAGTCGGCCTCAAAGGCGTGGCCCATAGCCTCGTGCAGCAGAATGCCGCTTGCACCGGCGCCCATCACCACGTTCATTACTCCACCCTGGGGACGGCTGGCCTCAAAAAGGGCGTCCACTCCATCTGTGACTTGGCTGCAAAGCTCTTCCAGCAGGCTTTCATTATAGAACTCAGCTCCCATTCTCAGGCTTTTCGAGCAGTTCTTAGTCTGTATGTCCTTCCCTTGACGAAAGACCACCGTAAGCGCTAGAGAACAAAGAGGTCTGAGGTCCTCGCTAAGTTCGTCCAGGGAGTTATACATCAGAATCTCGCTAAGGGAATAGCTGAGCATAGCTATGACATTGCAAACCCTCGAGTCTGCCTGGCGGATTTTCTTATCCAACTCTTGGAGAAGGGGTACGAAATCTCCGCTCTGTGTCTGTCTAAGGTCTTGAATCATAGGATAGTAATCAGGCCTGCCTTCTATCTTTACGCTTTTTTGCGGAAAGTTCCCGCCGGAGCAGGAGTCAGCTATGCTCCCTGCGGCCTTGGCAGCCTTACTCAGAGATTCCATATCGGTGGATTCCGTGTAGGCATAACCTGTCTTTTCCCCGTTCAGCACTCGGATGCCACAGCCGTAGTCCCTGTGGTAGCCTCCGCTGCTGACTATGCTGTCCCTTAGGACCAAAGACCAGATGCTGGTGTTCTCGAAATACAGGTCGCACCAGCTCCCTCCGCTACTCATTCCCTGAGAGCACAGGAGCCTGAGCTGATTCCTCTGGATAGCAAATCTTTCTAATGCTGGCATATAGTTCTTCGTTCTTTATCTGAATACTGTTTTTGTTCCCTTCCGCCACTACTGCGAAAGGACTTTTCGAGTTGTCTGCCAATACCCATCTGTCACAAACCGGCAGGTAAATCTCGAAAAAATACTTTAGCCCCATCACGTAACGTCTTCTGATCACGTCTTCGGGGATATTGTGCCCTCCGCTTTCCACGCGATTTTTCACTCTTTTGATAGCCAATTCCACTGAATTCAGCCAGAAATACAGCAGTGTAATCTCGTAGCCCAGTTCTTTGGCCTCATTTATTATTTTCACAAGGGAGCGGGTGGCAAGGGTGGTCTCGATTATGAAATCCGCCTTTTTAGAGAGCAGGTACTTGATTTTCATCAGCATATATCGGCTCGCCATAACCGAGGCTTCGGAAGGGTTAAAAGGGGAGAGGCTCTTAGCGAATTCGTCCGAATTCACTAACTCGCTGCATTCCAGCATATCTGGAAGCAGACTGTAGGAAGCTGTAGTCTTTCCCGAACCGTTACAGCCTGACAGGATGAATAATCTAGGCATCTTTTCTGCTTACTCCATAGCCGAAGAGGGCAAAGTCCCCAAGCAGGGGGTCCTCCGGCCAAATCTCTTTAAATGCTGAGGTAATCTCCAGGGCAGTGCCCACATCGTGAGCCTTCCTGTGGCATAGGCCCAGGGCTGAAGCCTGGGTATAGACGTGAACGTCCAAGGGGATGAGCAGATCCGCAGGATCGCTCTTTTCCCATAAACCCAGATCAACCTTGCCGTCTTTTCTTACCATCCAGCGCCGCAGCATATTGATCTTTTTGTTAGCCGCCTTCGGGTCTTCTTTCTGACCGTAAATCTCAGTTCTAATCTGCTGTATGCTTAAGTCCTCGATAGACTTCATCCCGCCTTCGTACAGGGCTTTGAGCCTTCTGCAGATGGAGGCAGCCTCACTCCATTTTATGGTGCGGTGAAGGCTTTTGTCCTCGTCTCTATAGTCTCCGGCCATAACATAGTCGAAAGGTCTCCAGTCCATCTCGTCCAAGAGCCTGTTACAGTCCCGCACTATCATAGCCCTTCTTCCCCAAGCCAGATGAGCTGAGAAGATGGCGGCTATCTCTATGTCTTGGAGAGAAGCCCCCCTTCTAAGCATCTCCTTAGGGAAGATTATGGGGTCTTCTTCGAAATAGGCAGGGTCGTTATAGATTCCTGCCCATTCTCGAAGTTGTTTTTCCAATTCTACTTGCATTCAGGAATGTTCTTGAGCACTTCCTGGAGGTATTCCCAAACCTTGGCTACGGATGGGATGTAGGCTCTCTCGTCAGGGGAGTGAGGACTCATCAGGGTAGGTCCGCAGGAGATCATATCCCAATTCGGATAGGCTCCTGACAGGATTCCGCATTCCAGACCGGCGTGAATGGCCATCACCTTAGGCTCATTGCCATAGAGTTTATGGTAAACATCCTTCATTATCTTAAGGATATCAGATTCAGGGTTAGGGGCCCAACCGGAATAGCCTCCGGTGAACTCTATCTTTCCTCCGGCCAGTTCGAATACGGCTTTCATCTTCTCGCAAAGGGCCTCCTTTGCGCTATCTACTGAGCTGCGCAGCAGGCTCTTAACTTCGTAGCGACCATCGCTTACCTTAACTATGGCCATATTGTTAGAAGTCTCTACCAGACCTTCTATGGAGGAACTCATCCTTTCTACTCCGTCAGGACAGGCCAATATAGCCCTGAGTATCCTGAGGGCATCCTTATCCTCGACATAGGCCTTGTCGCAGTCGCAGGCTTCCAGACTTATCTTCATATCAGGGTCTGTGATGGCATATTCCTTCAATATCTTTTCGGATGCTGCCTCTATAAAGGCGCGGGTCTTCTTCTCGTCCTTTACATAGAGTTGGGCGAAGCACTCGCGGGCTATGGCATTACGAAGGGTTCCACCTTCCAGATCCACCAGTTTTACATCTTCGCTTTCGAGCAGAGGCAACAGGATGCGGGTGGCTATCTTGCTGGCGTTGGCCCTATAGAGAATGATGTCCATACCGGAGTGACCTCCCTGGCAACCATTTACGCTAAAGTTAAATGCCTCGTATCCCTCTGGCTTTTCTACAAGAGTGTAAGTTCCTGAGGCTGAGGCGTCTATGCCTCCAGCGCAACCTACGTACAGTTCACCTTCTGTCTCGGAGTCGAGATTGATGAGAATTTCTCCTTTCAGCACCCCGCTCTCCAGGGCCTGAGCTCCTGTCATTCCGGTCTCCTCGTCGTAGGTCACCAGGATTTCGATAGGTCCGTGCTTTACATCCTTGCTTTCAGCCACTGCCAATGCCAATGCTACTCCCAATCCGTTGTCTGCTCCAAGGGTGGTGCCGCAGGCCTTAAGCCAATCGCCTTCTACCTTGGTTTCGATAGGGTCTGTGAGGAAGTCGTGCATCTTGTCGGAGTTCTTCTGAGGGACCATATCCATATGTCCCTGCAGAACCACTCCCTTGCGATTTTCATATCCTGCGGTGGCAGGGATGCGGATGATTACATTGCCGGTCTTATCCGTGAAACTTTCTAAATTATGTTCTTTTCCCCAGTTTAACAGATATTCTCTTATTTTTTCCTCGTGTTTGGAAGGGCGGGGAATACGAGTGATCTTGTAAAAGTTGTCCCATACTACAGATGGGGTCAGGTCTTTGATAGTCATAATTATCTTAATTTAGATGTTTATTTTTTCGTCTTTGCCGAGTTGGCATACAGGTATCCGCAAATGGCATACCACGTGTTCGTAAAGGTAGAGGGTCACGGTGCAGTATGCCGGAATCCGGTAGTTCAGCACAGGGACTTCTTCCTGAATCTCTATCTCCCTGGCTGGGACTTCTTCCACCTTTATCTCTAGCACATATGGATGTCCCTCAGGGGAGCCTGCAGGGAGTACTCCTAAGTCCTCACTGAAGCAGAAGGCTTCGAAACGATTGCTTCCATTGGCCGGAATAAAATCGAAGCTGCAGGAATGGCTGTATTGTCTTTCTATAGGCAGGAAGAGTTCAAGCAGTTCCTTTTCCGCTGTTTTCAATTCCTCCAAGGCGGCTCCCAGGGCTTCACCGGAATAGCTGGCGTCAGTGTTCCCTATCACTATGTTATAACGGTCTTCGCGGAATTGGGCTATCCTTTGGGCGGCTTTGGCTGCCTGGCTGCTCTTTGTCTTGTAAGGCAGGGCGGGAGTGTTTTTGTCATGAACAGGTAAAATCACTTCCGAGATTCCTTCTTCAGGGCTGCCGAATGGAAGTATCAGTCCTTCCTTTACCAGATTGTCGAAAACGGCTTTTTGTTCAGCAGTAAGTTCCACCTCGAAATAATGGGAGTAATCTCTTTCAGTATGGCTGCTGATGCTGATTTTGCTGATTTCGAAATGGCTGCTGTCCTTCTGGGGAAGCTTCAGGTTCAGAAGATTTTCCGCATAGGAGGCGTATATGCCAGGGATAATCTCCTTCTGGACACTTTCTACACTTAGGCTGAGCACTGTTCTGGGTAAAGTGTAACGGTAGCTCTGTGTCTTGACCTTTTTAGCGGCAGCAGGACTGAGGCTTAGAAGAATCAGCGCTGCGCTGAGAATCTGCTTTTTAATCTTCATATTTTTTGTCGATCATATTTTTTCCAGCGTCTGTGGGACCAGAGATAGTTCGCAGGATCTCTGCGTATGTCTTCTTCAAGCAGGACGTAATAGCGGTCCATTATCTCCTGTACGCTCATTTGAGAGGCGTCGTCACAGATAGTCTTGAGTTCCAGAGAGTACTTTTTTCCGCCTTCTCTCCTGTTAAAGGAGAGGAAGCTAACGGGACAGCCATATTTATGGGCTATAGCAGCTCCTCCATTCATAGAAAGGGTTCGCCGTCCCATAAATTCGACCTCGATGTGGGCGGAAGACTTGGCATAAGGCCACTGATCAGTAATCATCAGATAGAAATTCTTGTCGTCCAGATGTTGAAGGATGTGCCTCATAATCTTGGATGTTTCTATCATATTGTCGAAATTGCCTATGCAGTAGCTTCTGTTCTGCTTGAAGATTTCATCCCACATCTTGTCTTTTAGTCTGAGATAGACTACGAAGGAGTTGTCCCAAGTGACAGGCATATCTTTGTCACTGTAGTTGCACAGGGGAAGGCCTCCGAAGAGCTCCCAGTTTCCGGAATGGGAGGTCAGTAATATTACTGTTTTGCCGAGCTGGTGCAGACGCTCAGTCTCTTCAGGATTTAGAATCTCCATTATATGGGATTTGCGAAGCCTTTTCTTACTGCTGCCACCAAACCAGATGGTTTCACAGATTATCTGTCCCAGATGCAGGTAGAAATCCTTCACTATTTTTCTTCTGGCTTTTTCATCCAGATTAGGGAAGGCTTGGTCGATGTTATCCACAACCACCTTTTTCCTATAGTGAAGCACTACCCTCGCCACCCAGGCCACTATGTGTGCATTGAAATGATGCACACACAGCGGGAGTGCCGATAATAATCGCATCAGCAGAAGTATCAGCTTCTTTTTCATCCTATCAAATCCTAAATTCCCAAAATCCCTCCGATTTTTTCGCTTCACACTCTCACACTCACGCTCTCTCTCACTCACTCTCTCTCTCCGTCCATCACTATCTCCTTCATTCTGTCTTTCACTCACACACACTTTCACTCACTCTCCGTCCCTCACTCACTCTTTCACTCATTATCACTCCGTCCTTCACTCACACACACGCGTTCTTTCACTCGTTCTCATTCCGTCCCTCACTCACACGCGCTCACACTTCCCCACACTTCAACCATAACTCTCTCACACATTCTCACTCTCAAACACGCGCTCTCTCACACTCACTCCGTCCTTCACTCACACACACGCGTTCTTTCACTCGTTCTCATTCCGTCTTTCACTCCATCCTTCACTCTCTCCACTTAGTTTTCGGTAGCTGCCTCAATCTTTTTCAGAAGGGCGAACATAATGATGGCAGAGACAAGGCAGAGAGCGATAAGAATACCCCAGTTGGCCATAAGCGGAATCTTATTCCAAAGTTTGGAAGGAATACCGCTCAGATAGTTGCCAATGGCTGTGGCCGCAAACCATCCACCCATCATCATACCCTTATATTTAGGAGGAGCCACCTTGGTAACAAAGCTGATTCCCATAGGGGAAAGCAAGAGCTCTGCAAAAGTAAGGGTAAGGTAAGTGCCTATAAGCCAGCTAGGACTGAGCACAGCTTGAGTGCTGTTCCCCAAATCCATAGGGGAGGTCAGTCCGTTTGAAGCTATGGTTATTATAACAAATCCCAGGGCAGCCACCAGCATACCGAAGGCGATCTTCTTAGGTGCACTCGGCTCCTTACCTTTCTTAGCAAGGGCTCCAAAGATAGCCATAGAGACAGGGGTAAGGGCTACCACAAAGAATGGGTTAAACTGCTGGAAATCAGAAGGCTGAGCAGCAGTACTACCTCCCATTGAAGCATAGAGGGCATAAGCTCCTCCCCAAAGAACGAGGGTAGCAACTCCGCTGATTATCTTTCCTTTTTTACTTTCAGACTGAAAGACTGAGAAAAGAGTATAAACAGATACTGCTATCAGGGCCAGGCAGCCTATGTTGAAGCAGGCACACATAGGGCCACTGATGCTCAGGTTAGTGTATTTCTTAGCAAAGAAGGTCAGGGCTGAACCGTTCTGGTGGAAGGCCATCCAGAAGAAGATTACCACAGCGAAGACAAGCAGCAGGGCCACAAGTCTGTCCTTGGTCTGCTTAGGGCTGAGTTCTGCCACTGGGGCAGCATTGGCCTTGGCCTGTTTGGTATTGACGTCAGCGTGCTTGAACCACTTGCGGCAGCCGAAGTAGATGGCGACTGAGAAAATCAGGGATATGCAGGCTACGCCGAAGCAGAGGCCGTAAGCTCCTGACAGGGCCTCGAGGTAAGCAGGGTCGAAGTTCGCAGCGTCGTAAACGAAGCCCTGGTGTCCGAGGTAGATGTTGGTAATCTTCTTGGCCATAGATGGAGCGAACATAGCTCCGATGTTGATAGCCATATAGAAGAGGCTGAAGGCGGAATCTCGCTTGGCTTCGTATTTCGGATCGTCATAGAGATTGCCGACCAGCACCTGCAGGTTACCCTTGAAAAGACCGGTTCCAATGGCTATGAGGGCCAGACCGCCGAACATTATAAACTGGGCTGCAGTGCCTGTGATAGGAATGGCCAGGGAGAGATAGCCCAGGAACATTACGGCTATACCTATGGTTACGCATTTGCCATAACCTATTTTATCTGCCAAAATTCCTCCGAAGAATGGCATAAAATAAACTCCAGCGAGGAAAATTGCGTAAACATTACCGGCAGTTGCCTCATCCCAGCCAAATTTGGCTTGCATAAGAAGGGCGAGGATGGCCAGCATAGTGTAGTAGCCAAAGCGCTCGCCAGTGTTGGCA
>CAMFSN010000004.1 GCA_945983015.1 uncultured Bacteroidales bacterium | reverse complement strand
AAGATCCTATCGCAAGAATTGACAGACAGAGGGCCGAGAAGAAAGGGTCCAAGAATGTCGTTGTGGCCATTCTGGCAGCATTGGCAGTAATATTGGCAGTGGTTCTCGCCGTTGTAGCCAGCAGAGATTACAAACTCGTGAAGGAGCTGGAGCAGGACAAGGCCGACCTGGAGAACCGTATCACTGAGCTGAAAACAGACTTTGATAATCTTCAGTCTGATTACGATTATATAAACACCCAGCTGGATTCTTCCCGCGAAGAAGTGGCTATGCTGGTGGACAGGATAAAGAAGACCGAAGCTACTAACCGTCAGCAGATGAGAAAGTACGAGAAGGAACTCGGAACCCTTAGAAGCATTATGAAAAGCTATGTAGCTCAAATTGATTCCCTTAACACCGCTAATCGCAAGCTGGCCGACGAATTGTCCAGCTCTAAGAAAGAGCTCGCGAAAGCCACTGGCGAGAACAAAGAGCTCAGCGCCAAGGTTGAGAGCCTCAGCTCCAAAGTCGCTACCGGCGCCATCGTTAAGGCCAGAGGTTTGAGCGCTAAGGCTTATAACAACTCTAACAAGGCCACTGACCGTAGCAGCAGAGTTAAGAGACTGGCTGTATCCCTGTCATTGGTTGAGAACGAATTGGCTAAGAAAGGTCCTATGACCGTATATATAAGGGTTAAAGATCCTGAAGGAAACCTGCTTCTGGATGGCGAAGGCGCTTCCTTCCGTCTGAACGGAGAATCCGTAGCCGCAAGTGCCTCCCGCGAAGTGGACTATCAGGGCAAGGAAGTGGATATGACTATCTATCTTAATAACGTAAGTGATTACGTCAAAGGTATTTATACCATAGATGTCTATACCGACAAAGCTCAACTCGGAAGCATAGAACTGATGCTTAGATAATAGTATCCCGATGATTTATGTCCACGTCCCCTTCTGCAAGAGTTTCTGTGTCTATTGTGACTTTTACTCTGAGCTCGACTGCGGGGACGCACAGGCTATAGAGAACTATTCCCTCCAGCTTCAAAAGGAAGCTCTTTTGAGAAGGGAAGAGATTCTGGAAAGCTCTGAAACGAATACCTTATATATAGGAGGAGGCACCCCATCCCTGATGCCTCTTCCTTTTTTTGAAGACTTACTAAAAAGCCTTCCGCTAAGCGAGTTCGAGGAGTTTACAGTGGAGATGAACCCCGACGATGTCCTTAAGAGAGGAAAGGACTTTCTGCTCCCTCTTAAAGAGCTGGGAGTTAACAGGATAAGTATGGGGGTCCAGTCTTTGGACGACAAAAGCCTCAAATGGATGGGAAGAAGGCACGACTCCGCCTGCGCCCTGAAAGCATTTGAACTCCTAAGGGAGTGTGAATTTGATAATATCAGTCTGGATTTGATTTTCGGAATAAGCGCAGACGCCTCTCTCGAAAAGACTCTCAAGGGCTTTATAGCCTTGCACCCCGAGCACATCTCCGCCTACCAGCTCAGCATAGAAGAAGGCAGCGCCCTTCACGCGAAGATGGAAAAGGGTCTCTACAAGCCTTTGGAGGACGAGAAATGTTCTGAGCAATACCACTTTATCTGTAGTGAATTAAATAAAGCCGGCTATACCCACTATGAAATCTCGAACTGGGCCCTCCCCGGAAAGGAAGCCATCCACAACTCCGCCTACTGGAGCCGCAAGCCTTACGTGGGACTTGGCCCTGGGGCACATTCACTGCGATTCTTATCTGACAATCAGCAAATTAGGTCTTGGAATTCAAATAAGCTCCAAAACTGGGAAAGCGATAGCGAAAGCCTCACTTCAGAAGAAATCAGAGAAGAAAGCATAATGCTGGGATTAAGAAGAAAAGAAGGAGTGATAGTGGATGGAAGACATCTTCAGATTCCGGAAGAAAAGTGGTTCATCGCCGATTCCATCATCGCAGATCTTATCTAAGTTCCTCCAGCACCGCCATTTCACATTTTTCACAGTCGAATTTAAGCTGAAACTTCCGTCCGTTGTTCAACAGGAAAAGCGCCTCTTTCGTGGAATTCCTGTCCTTCAGGCAGCAGGCCAACTCTCTTCTGATGCAGTACTTGCTTCGCATCAGTTCCCCATCCCTTCTGCCAGTGTCCAAACGCAATTCGGCTCTGCTGCTCACGTTCAGAAGAGGCTCCCGTCCACAAGGCTGCTTGTCGAGCATCTCTGCCAGCTCCCGCCTCAGTGCGTTCAGCTCCGCCGTAGTAAAGTAGGCCAATTCCTGCTGCTCCCTCAAGGCCGGAGCCTGAAAGATATATTGGGAGCTGTGCTTTCCAAGCTGGGATTCATAGAGAGCTCGAGCCCTCTCCCTGTTCTGGGCGACAGGACGATTCTCCACAAGGATTTCCGCCACTCTTCCATCCTCACTTTTCGCGACAAATTTTAGTTCCAGACCCTCCCCCACTCTCTTTTCCTCGTAGGCCAATTCTACCTTCAATACCCTTCTGCAAGACTTCTCTTCCAGGAGCCTTTCGAAAGCGCTGTTATAGTTACGATATAGCTCACTTCCTCTGCAAAGTCCCTCTACCGCCTTAGCCCTCAAGGTATTGGCCTTAGCTACATCGGCCCTGAATCCCACTATTTTAGAGCCCCTGACAAAAGCGAAGCCATCTCCGTTATGCAGTTCTATATCTTTCCTTTCCAAGCTAAGTTCCATAGTTTGGGAATTCAGATACCTGACCCCTGAGACCTTTCCCAAAGCCTCACCCATAGACTTTGGAGCATCAAAATTGGCCCAGGACTTCTCATCCGAAAAAAGAAGCCTGGTATAAGAGCGGTTGAAAGTCTTTTCCAAAGAAGGCTCAAATCCTCCTTCTATGAGCCCGAAAGAAGCCCTGCGATAATCCCGTGGCCTTCTGGAGATAAGTTCGTCCAGCTTTTGAGAATAATAACTGACCACATTTTTAACATAGGAGGCATTCTTAAGCCTGCCCTCAATCTTCAAGGAAGTGACTCCGCTGTCCAGCAATCTCTCCAAATCTTCTGAAAGGTTCAAATCCCGAAGAGATAACAGCGCCTTGTCCTTGAGCCAGACCTTCCCCCTTTCATCCACCAGATCATAGAGGTTACGACAGGCCTGAACACACTCGCCACGGTCAGCGCTACGGGAGGTAAGCCTCTCGGAGAGAAGGCATTGGCCCGAATAACAAACGCAAAGGGCGCCGTGCACAAAGGCCTCGACCTCACAGTCAAGACCCTCGCAGATATGCTTTATCTGTCCCGGGGAGAGCTCCCTTTCGAGCACCACCCGACTGCAACCGGCACTCCGAAGCAGACGGGCTCGCTCCAGGTCCCTGATGGCACACTGGGTCGAAGCGTGAAGAGGAAGACTTATGTCCGGAAAAAGACAGAGCCGCGGGTCACGGATAATGAAAGCCGCCGCGCCAGCCTGCTGACAGGCCAGCATCATAGAGTGAACTTCTTCGAGCTCCTCGTCCCGAATCAGGATATTGAAGGTCACATAGACCCTGACCCCAAAGCGGGAAGCATAGTCACAAAGACGCTTTATCTCCGAGATAGGATTCGACGCATCCTTTCGGGCGCCAAAAGAGGGCCCTGCTATATAGACGGCATCGGCACCGCAGTCTATGGCTGCAATGCCGATGTCAGCATTTCTCGCAGGAGCGAGAAGTTCGATACTTCTCATTACTATTTTGCTGCTTTCTTCAAAGCCTCAACCACCTGGCGTACAGCCTGAGAGTTGCTGGCTGAAGGTTTAAGCACAAGATACTTCTCGAAGAGTTCTATGGCCTCGGAGTTCTTACTAAGAGCCTGGGCGGCGATGCCACCGAGGTAATAGGCATTGGCCTCTGACTCATCGTAAGAGATAGCCTTCTTAGCAAAGGCGAGAGCGTCGTCATACTTCTTCTCTCCGCTGGCAGCCTTAGCCTTCTTAACGAAGAGATTTGAAAGCTGACGCTTTGCGGCTTTCTCCTGTCCGTTTGCAAGGGCGAGTTCGAAAGCGCTCTGAGCACCTGCGATGTCACCTGTGGCATTGAGTACCTGACCTTTGTTCAAAAGAGCCTTACCATTGGTAGGGTCGAGAGCGAGGACATTGTCATAAGCAGCGAGAGCTGTAACATAATCCTTTGCCTTCACGGCCTGACCAGCCTGCTGGAGATAGAACTGAGGAATCATCTTAGTGAATTTGGCTGAGTCATCTGCCAATCCGATAGATTCGCATATCTTAACCAGAGCCTGAAGCTTAGCCACTGCAGCTGCGTAATCCCCCTTGGAAGCAAGTTCCTTAGCGATCTGAGTACCCAATACAGGAATATTTGTCTCGCAATCGGCTACGATATCGGCACCTTCTTCCCCACAAGCTGAGGCTTCCTTATGTGCCTCGACAAATTTGTTAAGGGCTGAATCGAGACTGCCGCTTGAATAGTACTCCACGGCATTGTTAAACAACTCTGTAGCTTTGTTTACATCCTGAGCTTTTGCGACTGCCAAAGCTGAGAGCAGAACGCAGATAGAAACTAATACCTTCTTCATATCACTAATTTATATTATTATCAAATAACTTTGCTGCCCCTCTTCCGAAAGCCCTTCAAGACCAGAATTACAAAATTAGTAAAAAATAATTATTAAAGGTATTATTTTCGCGCTTCTTCGAGTAAATCTCCCAACTCCCCTATGTCTCGGCATATCAGACTCGGGGTCACATCCGAGGCTTCGGCCATCTCCAAAGTGGTCTCTCCACTTAGTACCAGCACCCCCAGGGCTCCGGCATTGAGGCCGGTCTTCACATCGGTGTATATACGATCTCCCACCATAGCCGCCTCTTCAGGAAGGATTCCCCTCTTGTTTAGAACCCCATAAAGGATGTCTGGATTAGGCTTGCCAATTACTACGTCAGGCTTTCTGCCCGTAGCCGCCTCGATGCAGGCACAGATGGAACCGCAATCTACCAAAATGGTGGGCTGATCCGTAGGACATACCCAGTCGGGATTCGTGGCTATATATGGCAAATTCTGAGAAACCCACCAGGCGCAACGGCAGAGCCTCTCGTAGCTAAGGCTCATATCAAATGCCGCTACCACCACATCCGGCCTGTCTTCCACCTCAGAACTGCAAGAATGAAAACCCGCCTGCTCGAACTGTTCTATCATTGAAGGGGTTCCTAGCAGGAAAAGATTATGCGCCAAGGGGTAGTGAGTGCGGATATAATCTATAGTGGCCACCGTACTGCTATACATCTGCTCAGGACGACAAGGCACTCCCCTTTTACGAAGGTTCTCCAGATAGGCGTCTATGGACTTGGTCGGGTTATTTGTCAAAAAAGAATAGCTGATTCCCAGCCTGTCCAGTTTTTCCAGGAAAGGAAGGGTGCAGGGAAAGAGGGTGGAACCCAGATAAATGGTTCCATCCATATCCAGGGCCAGATGCTTTATCCGACGAAGTCTCTCTTTAATCTGATCAGTCATTCCGCTCGCTTAGTTTGGAAGTGAATTCTCTGGCTCTGTCATAACCGTCACGAGGGGCTGTCCACATAGCGAGGAAAATCAGAGCACCTATGATACCTACGGCTATGAAGGTTACGAACACCCATTTCCAACCGAAATTGTCAGCTATGATACCCACTCCAAGAGCAGACAGGGCAGAACCCACATAACCGCAGATACCCGCAAGACCATTGGCAGTGGCGGAAGCCTCCTTGGTGGCCTGATTGGCCGCACCTATTCCGATAAGGGCCTGTGGGCCGTAAATGCAGAAGCCAGAAAGGGCAAGCACCAGGGTGGACAGCAAGGTAGGAAGCCCAGGGACGAGGGCGAAAATGCCGAGGAAAAGGCAGGCTCCTATCATAGAGAAGAGGCACATCCTATGGCTTTTCCCCTTGAAAATATGGTCGGAAGCCCAGCCGGCGAAGATGGTGCCGACGATGGCTGTGAGTTCGAAAACGGCGACTGACCAGGCGGCCCCATTGATGTTCATACCCCTGTCCTCAGTCAAAAACTTAGGTCCCCAGTCGAGCACTCCCATTCGGAGGACATAGACAAAGACATTGGCAAAGGCAAGCATCCATACCCATTTGTTACGGAAAACCATATGATTAAGAAAAGCCTTATGGGCACCTTTCTTGGAAGAGGTCTCCTCCTTGCCAGTGTGAGTCTCGGCGATCTCAGGCAGGCCTACGCTTTGTGGGGTATCCTTGAGGGCGAGAATGCAGAGGATGGCTCCGCCTATGGCTACGATTCCAGGGATTATGAAACACCAGCGCCAAGCCCCTATGTGAGAGGCATAACTCATTATCTTATCGGCTTGGTCGGCAGCGCTCATACTGTCCCAGCCCTTGATGCTAGATGCCAGATTGGCCGTGATTCTGGCTACCACCGAGCTGTCTCCGCTCATATCTGCCCCCATATTGGTCATAATCAGACCGCAGACTACCACTGCACAGAAAGCTCCGATGGAATGGGAGGTGTTCCAGATGCTCATCTTTGTGGCGAGCTCATTGGGAGCTATCCACTGAGGCAGCATCCTGGCGCAAGGCGGGTATCCGAAACCCTGGAAATACTGGTTTAAGATTATGGTGACACCCATCAGAAGGATGAGCATATTGACAAATTGAGGGCCTTCGTGAACTCCAGTGATAAGATAGCTGAGGTCAACTCCGAATCCGAAACAGAAATTGGCCGCTGCGCAGAGCAGAAGACCTATCGCCATAAAGACCTTGGTGCTGACCTTTTCCACGATGAAACCGTTAATAAAGCGGCTGAGGCCATATATCAGGGAACCCATAGCGATGATGATTCCAAAGCTGGTGTTCGTGATGCCGTACTCTGCCGTAAGCCCTGGCATCGCGATGGAAAAATTCTTTCGTACAAAATAGTAGATGGCGTACACTACCATAGATACGATGATGGTGTACCATTGCCAAGACTTGAAACTTCTCTTTTTAGTCATTATTCTTAGTATTATTTGATTTGCTTACAGGCGCCGTCTTTCTCTTGAGCCATTCCAGCTCAGCCTCCCCGAGAAGCGGACCTACATTATCCAGAACCCTTTGGTGATAAGAGTTGAGCCAATCAATCTCCCAGTCCTCGAACAAATCGAGCTCCAGAATGGAGGTGTCGAAATGACACATCGTAAGGGCCTCGAAACTGAGGAAGTCGCCGAATTCACTGCTTCCGGCATCTTCCACCAGATACAGATTCTCGTGTCTTATCCCGAAGAGTCCTTCTCTGTAAATTCCTGGCTCTATGGAGCTTACCATACCCTTGCGGAGCGGAGCCGCCCCCAGGTTCTGTCTTATCTGAGCGGGACCCTCGTGGACTCCGAGAAAATAGCCCACCCCGTGGCCGGTACCGTGTCCGAAATCCAGCCTATGTTTCCAGAGCGGAAGTCTGGCTGCCGCATCTATCCTGCAGCCTGGAGTCCCGACAGGAAAAATGGCAGCCGCCAGGTCTATGTGAGCCTTCAAAACCAAGGTATATTCCCGTCTTTGCTCAGGGCTGCATTCTCCCAGAGGAATGGTACGGGTAATGTCGGTCGTACCGGAAGAGAATTGGCCTCCGGAGTCGTTCAGATATAGGCCCCGAGGCTCAAGCAACGGAGCGTCGCAGGAAGGAGTGTGGTAGTGAGGCAGGGCGGCGGAGGGGCCATAGGCCGAAATGGTCTCGAAGCTGTCCTCCACGTAATCCTCTATCTGTGAGCGGAATTCCCCGAGCTTGCAGGCCGCGTCCCACTCGCTTATCTTTTCACCTGAAAGAATTTTGTTTTCGAGCCAATAGAGAAAGTTCTCCATAGCCGCGCCGTCGCGGATGTGCGCCTCCTTTATATTTTCTATCTCCAGCGGATTCTTTACCGCCTTTCGCTCCGGAATCGGACTCGGAGCAGTGTAAATCTCGCAGTGAATGGTAGAATACAACTCGGCATTCAAGGAACTGTCGTCTATCCACAATTTGGCGCCCTCCAAGGAGAGCAACTCCAAGGAGACTTCCTCGTAAGGCAGCACCTCGACTCCTTCGCTCTGAAGCATCTCGAAGCTATATTCCGAAAGGGAGTCGTCGTACTCGTCCTTTAGTACATATAACTTGGCATCTTCCTGTCCTACAAGCAGATATGATATAAGTAAAGGATTATACTCTATATCCGAAGCCCTGATATTCAGCAGCCAGGCTATCTGGTCCAACTCACTCAGGAGAATATAATCACAGGATTTGTCGGCAAGTATAGCCCTTAGCCAATCCAACTTTTCCTCCCTGCTCTCCCCTGGATTGATACTATATACCGGACTTTGCGGAATCGCCGGCCTGTCCTCCCATAAGGGCGACAGCAAATCCGGTATTCCTGCCAGCTCGAAATTCTCCTCCAAGGCCCTGAAGCAGGCTATGGAAGTACAAAGCGAATCCACTCCCACTCTCGCACCCTCGCCGATTTCTTTTAAAAGCCAATCCTCTATGCTCTGGGCCCCGGGAATACGGCTTTTATGCAGGCTCACTCCAGTTCCAGCCAATTGCCTCTCAGCCTGAATGAAATAACGGCTGTCCGTCCATAGTCCGGCATCGTCCAGGGTGATGGCCAGATCCCCTGCTTCTCCGCTAAAGCCGCAGAGCCACTCCACCTGTTTCCAGCGGGCGGCAGGATATTCACTGAAATGAGGGTCTGTGGAATATATGACAACTGCGTCCAAATCTGCGGAGCGCATAAAAACACGAAGCTGTTCTAGCCTCTGGGTATAATCACTCATCGTTCAAATGTTTGGCAGCCGCATCCAGAGCCTCGTAGAACTCGGCTCCATAGGCGCGAATCAGCGGATTTTTCAAAAATTGATAGACTCGGATTCCTTTCTCTCTTCCTTTCCGGTAAGCATCCTTACAGATATGCCAGCGATGCAGGTTCAAAGCCTTCCTCCCGCCTCCCAGTTCAGTCACCCTTATGGGGTAAAGGCTACAGGAGATAGGCTTGCATTTGTGGCAGGCTTCGATGGCGCAAAGACAAGAGCCGTCTTCCAGGAAGTGAGAGTAGGCACACTCGCAAGTCCCCTCAACCAGAGGAGTGACTATATCCCCTTCCCTGTCTATGATAAAAAAGCCGTTCCTATCCACAGACTCTCTGCCTTTTTCACTCATCAGGATGGAATACTCAGGATAGTCTCTCTCCAAAGTCTCCAGTTCCTCTTCCAGAACAGGGGCTCCGGAATCCCCTTCGATACAGCAGACCCCCTTACACTTTTGATAATCACAGGCGAAGTACTCTGAGACGACATCTTCCGACACGAGAATGTCCCCTATCTCTATAATAGTCCCGAATCTATTGTCTAACATAATATTATATACTCCACTATACCGGAAGATATGATTTCCTCAAGTATCCAGCGAAGGTCATCTATCACTATCTTGTCTATTCTGCTGCTATAAGCCGAAGTCAAATCCCTGCAGTTCGAATACCTGAAAAGGGCATATGTCATCATCCCGTAAGAAGAAGACAAATAGTTACTCATATTCTTCTTCACGATATCCTTATAAGAGGCAAACTCCTCCTCGCTTATCACCATATACTGCAACCTCGAAAACTCTTCCCGAAGTTTATTCACCACCTCCAGAGGGTCGTGAACCACCACCCCATCCGGCAAGCCATCCTGAGAGCAAGGCCTCAAAGTTATGTAGAAGGAGAATCTCTCCACCGGAGCTATTTCCACTTTTCCACTCACCTCGGCATACATTCCCAAAGAATTAAGGCTCTTCGCAAACTGAACTTTGACGGCCTCCTTGGCCAAAAGGAATATCAGATAATTGTCCGTACTCACAGGCAGCAGTCCGGTAGCCGCGAGATTGACACTTTCTTCATCCCCTTTGACTATGTTGGTGATACGTCCGCTGTAAAAATCGAAATGCACCCTTTCCCTAAGGGCATAGGAACCGGAAGTATCAAAGCTTCCCAGATACTTGCTCAAGGTCGAAAGAGCCTCATTTTCAGGGACATTGCCCATAAGAACAAAGACCCCGTCACTGATGTTGGAGAATCTCTGGTCGAAGAAAGAATTGGCCCTGTCCAAAAGCCCATCCTGAATGTTGTAGGCCGAACTTTTCTGATGATAGGAATAGTCCGGACACATCAGGGAGTCCATTACGGAATATACCTGAGGAAGGGAAGTGCTGGTCTGAAGTTCCTTGCATCTGCGGTAATAATCGAAGGACTTTCCATCCGACTGCCTGTCATAGGCTATTTTCAGCAAGGCCTTCAAGACTGTCTCCAATTCCCCCTTTGGAGCATCTCCACCTAGAAGAGTATCTTCCAGACTGACCGTAAAATGCATATTCACCCCGCGGGTTCTAAGCATCTGTATAAACTCAGTGCCCTCGATGCCGCAATATCGGTTAAGCAGAAACATATCTGAAAGGAAGGAACTCTCCCCCGGCTCCAGGTCGGGCATAGACGAAGCTCCACCCCTTTGTGCAAGACAGAAATGAAATCCATCCTCAGAAGGCACATACTTATAAATTACCTTCGCGCCATTGTTAAACATCCAGATTTTTCCTCCGGACATAGGCTCCGTAGTGGAATTGGCCAATTTTACGCCCTTCGCGTTCACCTTCAAAGCGGAATTGATGTCCGGAAAACTCTGTCTTTTGAAGCGGAAGCCATCCGTGGTGGAAAACTCGTTGCCTAAGAGGGCAGAGGCGAAATTATTAAAGTGTTCCAGCTCTCTTTTCTGGGATATCTTTCTGCGAGAGAAGAAGTTACGTATAGTCTCCTCAGAGGCGAGATTAGAGCCGCTGAGGATAGAATAAATACACCTGTCCACATAAAAGGAATTAGCCTTTCCCTGCTTCAATCCGGTGGACACTATGTCCGGCAGGGCCAATTCCTTAGCAACTGTCAACTCTTCTATGGTCGCCCCTCCCAAAGACAAATCCGACAGAGCGTCATAAATTATGGTTCTGGCCCTCTCGTCATCCTCTTCCCTGAATATTATCGACATCTCTTCCTTGCTCAGGTCCACATAGAATGGGATATCTTCCTCTTTGAATGCCAATTCTATTCTGTCCTTCAGTATATACCTGAGCTGCATATACAGATACTCCGAGGTCAGCGGCACTGCCGTTCCGGCGTCCTCCCTGCTGGCTGTGCCAAGCCTGAAGGAGAGTGTTACCCTACCGCTCTGACTGTCGTTCTTTAAAACCGAAGCTTCGCGTGGGATAGAAAACTCTACTTTCTGCCGATTCACACTAGGCACTACCAAGCTTAAGGTACTCAGACGGTCCTGAAGCTTGGCCTTGTCTATATCGCCACAGACGATGATGGTCTGAGGCCCGTCGGAGAGGAGCATCAAATCGAGCATCATCAAAAGCGTGCTGTCAGAGCTAGCCTTGTCCTTGACGTTCACGTTAGGGAAGCGAAAAACTCTGGCCCCGTCATAATAAGAAATCGAACCATCCGCAGTATAAGGGATGCCTCGTCTTTTCATAAAGTCTGAAGGGGTCGTATGATCCAGTTCTATCAGACTCTGACGACTGTCTTCCACAGAGAAATATCCCAGTTGCAGCAGGGCAAAATCGGCTCTGCCGGCAACAGGGCTATTATTCACCAGACAATAATCCACCCCGTTGGAAAAACTGCCCGTACTGATCTCTTCAGCGCGCCTGAGTTTGGGAAGACCCTGGGCGAAAGAGCTGAAGGCGGAAAACAAGAGGGCTACGCCAAGCCAGATATGTAAGAGCCTCCTGTTCATCTGTAAAGAATAGGGTTAGTGTTTATGCTGCTTTTTTCCACCCTCAGGGAAGGAAAGGCTTCCTTCAGGTAGTCGCAAAGCAGATCCACGGTAAACTGTTCGCTCTGATAATGACCAAGCTCAACAAGCAGCATCCCTTCCGCCTCGAAGTAGTCGTGGTAGTGGAACTCTCCGGTAAGGAAGCAATCTGCCTTCGCCTTCGCCGCTTTATCTCTTAGAAATGCTCCGGCCCCGCCGCAAAGAGCGACACTTGATATCAGTTCCCGAGTTATGGCGCTGTGTCTTAGGCACTTGACATCGAATCTATCCTTTACGAAATCCAGAAAAGCCTCTGCAGGCATAGGTGAGGGGAGCCGTCCGATTAAGGGGACACTGTCTTCTGATATGGAAAGTCCCAGCCTTTGGGCCATTTTATAATTGACTCCGCCTACGGCATTATCCAGATTAGTATGGGCACAATACAGGGTGATTCCCTTCTGTAAGGCGGAACAGACGCACCTCTGCTGATATGTCTTATCACTTACGCAGCGCAAGGCCTTAAATATCAAAGGGTGATGTGATATAAGCAAGTCGCAGCCCCTCTCATAGGCTTCGTCTATCACTGCTTCAGTGATGTCCAGACTCAGCAGGACCCCATTCACCTCCTTGTCTTCAAAGCCCACCTGGAGTCCGGAGTTGTCATAATCTTCCTGCAGACTGAGATCTGCCAATGCCTCTATCCTATCGAATATCTCTCGTGCTTTCATATCACGCGAATATACGAAATTTTTTATGTATGTTCGCGGCTGAAACAAGGATTAATTATTCCAGGGCAAATTCCACCTCGACATCCCCGAAACGGCCAAGGACTATGTCCTCCGACTGGAAAAAAGTGGCGGAAAGCTGTCCTCGCCAGACTATGTCGTCGTTCTCTTTATAAGGTATATCGACATCGAAGCCGTAGCTCTTGGATTTAATCTTCACAGTGGCAGAGCATTTCCAACTGGTCTGAGTGCCCCCATCGTCTTCGCTGATTAAAAAGGCGAGATTATCCAACTGATTGGTAAAGTTAGTTAGGATAATAGTGTCGTAATCCCTCTTGACATTCAGGTATTTTCTCTTAACCACTATCATAAAGTCAGTTACACTTGGGCTATAGAGTTTCAACTCGGCCTCCGTACTGGCGCTGAATCCGTTTACGCTTCCGCACTTCACAAAAAACTCCGAGCCTCCCTGAAACCAGCTGTCGTAATTTCTGAGCATAGTGAAGCTTTTCAGTTTCAAAATTCTGTTCATCGCCTTGGTATCCTCACGACCAGCCGGGGAGGCTCCCGCGAAGCGGACCTCGGGAGTGAATATCGGGACAGGAGTATTCTCCGCATCCCTGTTATTGTTAATGACCCATACAGGACTCTTCATCGCCACAGATTCATCCACATAGACAGAATCCACCACCAGTTTCCCCAGCCTGTCATAACTCAATTTATAGCCGTAATTGTACTCCGAACCATAACCCGGGTCAAAGGTAATGACAGGCATACTCTCCTTATCCCAATCCTCTGAATAAGGCCAATAAATCTGCAAGTCCGACTCCTCCAATTCTCGCAGGAAAGCCTCCGCATCCATAATTCCAGCCTTGGTTGCGCTCTGTGAATGAAGGTACTCACTCAACAAATCCCTCAAAGGCCTGGTATAAGCAGAGGCTTTGCTCTGAGGCTCCCCTATCCCGCTTCCTGGAGAAGTGAGGAGCCTGTTCATCGTATATTCCTCATCGTAGCCATTATCCGAAGAAGAACTTACGGCATCGTACACTTCCTGCAACTGAGGTATTTCCAAAGGTAATGCAGCAAAAATCCGAGCCACTTGATCCAGGTCGAAACTGAGTGTTTCTGTCACATTAGCTGGATCGTCAGGTAGCAAGTAGTCAGAATGTGACCCGGACCTGCTGCATGAAGTAAGGACCAAAATACCTGAAAAGGTAAGCCAAAAGAAGCTTTTCATAGTTTACAAATGTTTATGCGTTTCTGAATGCAAAGTGACACAAAAATAGCCGTGTAAAAAAACGTTTTACAGGCTAAGTTTTGATTTATTTGATTAACAGTTACTTAGAAGGCTACGAAACGGCACTTGCCCCCCAAATCCCGAACGAGCAGAGGCCTTTTTCCTGCTTCTTTTTCGAATAGGAGAGCAGTCTCATTGGCCAAAAGCTCATTACACTCGACGATTCCAAGCCCACCTTCGGCAAGCAGAAAGCCGCAGGCTCGGGCGATGGACCTATAAAAAATCAGCGGATCCTCATCCTTCACAAAGAGAGCCATCGCAGGCTCATAATCCAAAACATTGGCCCGCATCAGAGACTTCTCACTCTCCATAATGTAAGGAGGGTTGCTCAAAATCATATCGAAGCGACCCAGACTCCTTAGAAAATCCTGGTCCAGAGCGTCTCCCTGAATAAATTCTGGCGAAGAAGAAGAGGAAAATTGGCCTTTGGCACAAGCGAGGGCCTCCGGACTCAGATCCACCGCACATAGCTGCAAGTCAGGCCTTTCCAGAGCTATACTCCAGGCTATGGCCCCGCTGCCCGTACACAGGTCCAGCACCCTTCCTCCCTTTTTTATGTTCTGTGCCAATGCCCATTCCACCAGGCTTTCGGTCTCGGGACGAGGTATGAGCACCTCCGGACCGACCTTAAAGCGCCTCCCGTAGAACTCTGCGTAACCCAGGACGTACTGCAAGGGTTCGGCAGAGAGGAGCCTGCTCAAATCCCGCGAGAATGCATCCCCTATCTCCATATCCATCCTCAAGGCCAATTCCCAAGTCTTCAGGCCAAGTCTTTCAGAGAGCAGGATATTGATGATGTTACGAGCCTCAGGGGCCGGATAAAGCTCCCTGAGACTCGCCGTGCTCTTCTCTATGAACTCTTTAAGGGTCAACTATCTGTTATTCGCAAAAATGTTCCCGCCGAAGTCTGTAACTTTGAAAGACTCCTCACGGCTCCTGTCAAAAGCCCTGGCGATGAGCCTGTCCAGAACCTCAGGGAAAGGAATTCCCGTATAATCCCAGAGATAGGATGAAAGGGAGCCCGGGATAGTGTTAATCTCGTTCACATAGACCCTGCCATCTTCTTCATCTATCATCAGATCCACCCTGGCCAATCCCTCACAGGCAAGTGTCCTAAAGGTACGCAGGGCATAGTCCTTCACCAGAGAAGCCGTATCCTCGGATATCTTAGCGGGCAATTCTCTCTTCAAGGAGCTCATTCCCTTGGAGCCGGCTGCGCCTTTGGCTCCGGCAGACGCCTTGGCTCCGAGTTTTCCAGCCTTAGACCCACCGCTCTGATACTTGTCCGAATAACTGAGAATCTCCCCGCTGCGAAGAGGCACCTCGCACACTGAAGGCTCGCAGTCATAGTAATCTCCCATCACTGAGCAGTTTACCTCCTTGAGTTTTGAAAGCATTCTCTCCACTATTATCCTGGTGGTAAACTGGGCGGCATTGTCTATGGCATCTTCCAGCTCCTGAGAATTATGGGCAGGAGAAATTCCCACACTCGAGCCTGAATTCGCAGGCTTTACTATCAGAGGATAGCTGAGCTGCTTTTCCACCTTCTCGATTACGGCTTTATGGCTCTCGTCCCATTCCTTGTCGGTGAACCAGCAGAAATCCACCACTGATATCCCGCTGTCGCGAAGAATCTGCTTCATCGCTATCTTATCCATACCATTGGCCGAAGCGAAAGTGTTGCAACCCACATAAGGGATGCCTATCACCTCCAAGACTCCCTGCAAAGTGCCATCCTCACAGTTAGTTCCGTGAAGAGTAGGCAGGATGCAATCCAGATGGACCAGAGACTTGGCCTTCCCGAAAAGGGAATCGCAATAGAGATTATGATCCCCATAGATGGATTTGAAATAAACCTCGCGGCAGGACTTCAGAAGCGAAGCCATATCCCGATAACGCGACAAATCCAGCAAAGCCGGAGAGGAATACCATTTCCCGCTCTTTGCGATGTAGATAGGGACCACATCATACTTTTCCTTATCCAATGACTCGATGACCTGAATGGCCGTCACCACCGAGATTTCATTCTCTACAGACCGTCCTCCAAAAAGGACTCCCACACTGATTTTCATATATTATTATTTAAACATATCCGGAAGGTCATTCTCATATAAGAGAACCGAACCGGGGCTGCTCAAGGAAGAAACTTTAATCAAAGCATCGCTGAGAGTATCAGCGCAGATTATATTCTTCTCTTCCAAGCCTCCCTCTATGGCCCCACTATATATGGCCTCCCTATTTAACTTATTTACTATCACCAGTATATCTGCCGATTTGGCAGAGCGATACCCAAGCTTTCTACACTCTTCCCACTGAAGCGGCCCCAACTCCACAAAGCCTGGAGTGATGACTATCCTTTTCCCTCCTTCTGGCAGACTCATATCCTTCAATACCCCCAAAGCCATAGCCGCCCCCTCAGGATTGGAATTATAGGCATCGTCCAAGATGGTAAGGCTTCCACGATGACTGATGCTGAGTCGATGCTCCACACTCTGTATCTTCGCAACCGCCCTTCTTCTCTGCTCAGGACTGAGTCCCAAATGAGAGGCCACCATCAGAGCAGCGCAGAGATTAAGGACATTGTTCTTTCCCAGGAGTTTGCTCTGATAATGTTCCATACCCTTGGAATCTATCAGGTCAAAAGACATTCCCCTGCTGTCATAGAGCAGATTTGCCGCCCTGACATCGCACCTGTGAGCATCTATACCATAAGATTCCAGCCGGCAATGCGAAGGAATCCCCTTATAGGAAGCAACCCCCTCGGATTCAGCATTATATACTCCATATCCATCGGAAGGCAGAGCCTCCAGCAGTTCAAACTTTGTCTTCTGTATGTTCTCCAGGCTACCGAAAGTCTCCAGATGCATCTTTCCCACGGAAGTGACTATTCCTATCTGAGGATGTACCAGCTCACATATCTCCTTGATATCCCCCCTTTGCTTAGCCCCCATCTCCACTATGAATATCTGATGGAAAGGCTGAAGTTGTTCTCTGATGGTTCTGACCACTCCCAAGGTGGTATTGAAATTCCCCGGAGTCATCAGAACATTGTATTTCTCGCTCAGGATCCGGTAGAGGTAATGCTTGGTGCTGGTCTTTCCATAGCTTCCGGTAATACCTATGACCACCAGACCCTTATGTGCCTCCAGACGAGACTTGGCATCCCTATAGAAATAGCGGTTTATAGCCTTCTCCACGGGACTTAGCAACAGGTTCGAAAGCAGCAGAATCGCCGGACTCAAAAGCGCGCAGGCCAAAGCGGCAAAAGGACTCAGAAGTGCAGATAACACAAACAGCAGCAATTCCACAAGCAGCAGCCGGCGCATTCTGTGGGTGAAAACGAATTTCAGCTTGGCCTTCCTGAAAAAATGCGGCAGAGGATCCTGACGCAGCCAACGCAGAAAACGCCGCGGACGATAGGAATTCTGCTGAAACATATTCATATAATAGAATACGCAGGGCAGAAAGAGCAAAAGAGAGACAATGTATATCGTTATTTCAATCCAGATTTCCATCTATTTCAAAAAAGTGTGAATCATCGAACGAAACAGGAGAGGATCATCCAGGAAGGAAAAATGGCTACCCCCCTTAACTGTCACCAGACCGGCATCAGGAATGAGTTTCTCCATTATCCTGGCATCCCGAAGTGGAGTAGCGCTGTCATTCTCTCCCCAAAACAAGAGTACAGGGGCTTGAATCTTAGGAAGATAGCGTCTCAAATCTTCAGATACGGTCTTCGAGAGAATAGCCTTCATCTTATCGGAGGCATTCTGGTAATCCGAAGAGCCCCGCCCCTTTCTCATCCTCTCGAAAGCCTCCCTATCCTTCTTAATCTTCAACAGATAAAACTTGGCCAATTTATACGAATACACTTTCAGGTAATACCCCGCTGACCTGCGCGGCTTTATGCCTGCCGCATCCGCGAATATCATCCTCTCCACCGCATTGCGAGAAGCAAAGAGAATAGCCACCCTACCCCCGAAGGAATGGCAGACTATGGAAGGGTCTCTTACTCCCAAATCCCTGCAAAAAGCCTCCAGCATAAGGGTATAATCCTCAACTCCCCAGACTTCCTGCGGCTCCTCAGATTCTCCAAAACCCGGAAAATCCAAAGCTAAGACCCTGTGATTCAAGGCCAAATCCGGCACAAAGGCAGCGAAAATGCCATGAGTGCAGCCCCAGCCGTGCAGCAAAAGCAAATCTTTGCCGCTACCCTGTATCTCGTAAAACACCCGCTTGCCCTTATACTCGAAAAACATAAGAATCAATTGAAAAAGTCTTCCTCCTCGTCCTGACTATAGCCGAAGAACTCCTCGGCATTATCCTCTGTCTCTATATCACCTCCGGTACAGCTCAAATCCAGATTCATCCCTACCGGAGCCTCGAACACATCGCTCTCGCTAAAGTCCAGATAAGGGTCTGCCAGGCATTTCTTCATCCAGATACCCCAGATAGGCAGAGCCATATTAGAACCGCTTCCCAAGGCCAATTCCTTAAAGTGCACCATCCTGTCTTCACCGCCCACCCAGGCGCCGGCGGTAATCTTAGGGGTATAGCCTATGAACCAGCCATCAGAGTTATCATTCGTCGTACCGGTCTTACCAGCAATTTCCCCTTTGAGCTTATACCTGTTTCTCAGACGCACTCCAGTACCGTGATCTATCACGCCTTGCATCAGATTCACCATCAGGTAGGCAGTCTGTTCAGATATGGCCTCCCGCCTCTTGTTAGAGAACTCCGCAAGTATGTTCCCGTCAGCATCTTCAATCCTGCTTACAAACAGAGGGGTGGAATACACTCCCTTCGAAGGGAAAGTGTTAAAAGCCGACACCATCTCACACAAAGTCAGGTCAGCCGGTCCCACACAAAGGGAATAAACCTCATCGAAATGACTGCTCACTCCCATCTTCCGCATCATCTTAGCCATAGCGGCAGGGCCAAACTGTTTCATAAGATATGCCGAGATGTTGTTCGAACTGTGTGTAAGACCCCATTTCAGAGTCACGGTCTTACCTATATAATCCGCCCTGTCGGTAGAGCGTGGCGTCCAGGTATCCCCGTTAACCACAAAGGTCTGAGGCATATTCACCACCTTGTCGCAAGGCGTCATCCCCTCCTGCATAGCCAAGGTGTAGAGGAAAGGCTTGACCGTACTTCCCACCTGACGTTTACCCTGGCGGACATTGTCATATTTGAAATACTTGTAGGATGGTCCGCCCACGTAAGCCCTGACCTCCCCGCTTTCCGGCTCAATGGCCATAAAGGAAGCCCTAAGAATGGACTTGCAATACTTGATGGAATCGTTCGGGGTCATCAGGGTATCTATGTAACCCGCCTCGTTCCAGGCGAAAACTCTCATCTTCACAGGCCTGTCAAACTGAGCCATAATCTCCTTCTCAGAAAGACCTGCCTTCTTCCCCACCCTGTATCGCTCACTCCATTTACGGGCCTGATACATAATGTTATTATACGCCGTGGTGTCTATGTCATCAGGATATGGTGGACAAACCCTTTTGCGTACTTCCTTGCTGAAAAGTGGTTGCAAATTCTTCGAAAGCTGCTCCTGCACAGCCTCTTCGGCATAACGCTGCATCCTGGAATTGATGGTCACATATATCTTCAAGCCATCCTTATCCAGATTATATTTCTCCCCATTCGGCTTAGTATTCTTATTAAGCCAGCCAAAGAAGGCGTCCTGATTCCACCTGATGGTGTCAGCCACATACTCATCTTCGAAAAGATACTGATTCCGCTTCGGCTTGCTTGCGCTCATCTCCCTTCTGATCATATCCCTGAAGTAAGGCGCAATGCCGGAATTATGGTCCTGGACGCTATAATTCAGCTCTATGGGGCTATTCTGTGCCAATGTCTTCTGACTCTCGCTTATGTAGCCGGCCTTGGCCATCTGCGAGATCACAAAATCTCTTCTGGTCTTGGCCAATTCCGGATTGAGCACAGGGTTATAGCGGGTCGGCTTGTTTACTGCCCCTACCAGCATAGCTGCTTCCTGAATGTTCAATTCCGAAGGCTGCTTCCCGAAAAAAGTTTCGCTCGCCGCCTTGATGCCATAGGCTCCACTTCCGAAGAAAATGGAATTCAGGTACATAGCCACTATCTCCTCCTTCGTGTAGTTCTTCTCCAACTTGACTGCGGTCACCCATTCCTTCAGTTTCACCCAGACCATAGAGACCACCTTAGCCCCTGGGAATCCGCTCAGAACTTCCTCTCGAGGGTAAAGAGTCTTGGCCAATTGCTGGGTGATGGTGCTGCCTCCTCCCTGACTGGAATCCCGCATCAGCAAGGTCTTCACCAGAACCCTTCCCAAACTTTGGAAATCTATTCCGCAATGAGAGTAAAAACGGGCATCCTCCGTGGCTATGGCCGCATTGATGACATTAGGGGAAATATCCTCGTAAGACACGTAGGTTCTATTCTCTATATGAAAGGTGCTGATGACCTCTCCATCACAGGAAATCAGCTGAGTGGCAAGATTATTCTTCGGATGCTCCAGCTCGGCGAATGAGGGGATCTGTGCAAAGCGTGCGACAGAAAAGAAAAGTCCGAATACTGCCAATATCGGCAGGATGACCAGGACCCAAAAGCAAATGATTATCTTTTTTTTCGTACGTTCCTTCATAACAGGCGCAAAAATACTCATTTAATTTTGAAAAATTCTTTATTTGTGTTTTTCTTTGCAGTATGAATTTGCTAATAGTCGAGTCCCCGCATAAGGCGGACACCATACAGAAGTTTCTGGGAGAGGGCTACAAGGTGGTTTCTTCCAAAGGACATATCAGAGACCTGCAGGAAAAAGACTTGAGTGTGGACATAGAAAACAACTTCACGCCCAAGTACATAGTTCCTGCTGACAAGAAAAGGACAGTCAGTGAGTTAAAGGCTCTCTCAAGTACTGCGGAGAAGGTCTATCTGGCTTCCGATGAGGACCGCGAAGGAGAAGCCATATCCTGGCACCTGGCCCAGACTCTGAAACTGGACCCGAATAAGACTCAAAGAATTACCTTCCACGAGATTACCAAAGATGCCATCCTCGAAGCCCTGAAGAATCCCCGCCAGATCGATATGAACCTGGTGGATGCCCAGCAAGCCAGAAGAGTACTGGACAGACTGGTGGGCTACGAACTCTCCCCTGTATTGTGGAGAAAGATAAAAAGAGGCCTCTCAGCCGGCCGAGTCCAATCGGTGGCACTTCGACTGGTAACGGATAAGGAAAGGGAGATTTTAGCCTTTAAGCCACAGGCTTACTATAAGGTAGACGCCCAGTTCCAGATAGGAAGACAGAAAGTCAAGGCTAGCCTGGACCGCAAGTTCCAGTCCATAGAAGAAGCCGAAAACTTCCTCAAAGACAGCATAGGTGCCACTTATCAGGTCTGCGAGATAGAGAAAAAGGAAGGCAGCAGGCTGCCGGCAGCCCCTTTCACCACCTCTACCCTGCAACAGGAAGCTGGACGCAAACTCCATTTTTCAGTCAGTCAGACTATGAGAGTAGCCCAAAGCCTCTACGAAAAGGGTCTCATCACCTATATGCGTACTGACTCCACGAACTTGTCAAAACTAGCCCTCGGCTCTGCCAAGCAGTTCATCTGTGACAATTTCGGGCCGGAATACTCTAAGCCCAGACAATTCAAGACCCACAGCAAGGGAGCGCAGGAAGCCCACGAAGCCATACGCCCTACCTACATAGCTAACAGTAGCATAGAAGGCAGCGCCCAGGAGCAGAAACTCTATAATCTGATCTGGAAACGCACATTGGCCAGCCAGATGGCGGAAGCAAAGCTCCTGAACACGAATATCAGCATAGCCATAGATAAGAGAAGCGAGCACTATCTGCTGCAATCCGCAGAGGTCATTTTCGACGGCTTCCTTAAATTATATATTGAAAGCAGCGACGACGAAAGTCAGGACGAAGACCTGAGCATACTGCCACCTATGCAAATTGGAGACAAGCTGAATGCCCTGAGCATAGATGCCAATTGCCGTTTCACCCAAGCCCCATACCGTTATTCCGAACCGTCTCTGGTGAAAAAACTGGAAGAACTGGGTATAGGAAGACCTTCCACCTATGCTCCTACCATCAGCACCCTTACCACCGGAAGAGGTTATCTGATTAAAGGAGACAAGGAAGGCGAAAGCCAAACGGTGGTAAACCTCAAGCTGAAGGGCGACATAATCAGCCGCAGCGAGAAAGTGGAGCAGTGCGGAGCGGAGAAAGGCAAACTGCTTCCTACGGAGATTGGGATGACAGTAAGCGACTTTCTGGTCGGGAACTTCTCGGACATCCTGGATTACGGATTTACGGCAGAGGTGGAAAGCGATTTCGATAAGATTGCGGAAGGGGAATTGGATTGGCATAAATGCATAAGCAACTTCTATCCGGCCTTCCACAAGGAGGTGGAGACCGCCATAAACAACAAGGAATACTATAAGGTGGAACGCGAAATTGGCCTTGACCCTAGGGACGGGAAGAAGATAGTGGCGAAACTGGGACAGTTCGGACCTTATGTACAGAAGGGGGAGGACAGTGAAAAGATTTATGCCAGCCTGGGAGAAGGACAATTGATAGAAAGCATCACTTTGGAAGAGGCCCTGAAATTGTTCTCTCTGCCTCGCGTGGTGGGAGAGTACGAGGGCTCGCAGATAGTTCTGAAAAAAGGTAAGTTCGGGGCCTATATGCAGCACGGCAGCAGAAACATCACCCTTCCCAAAGGGAGCGACCCTCTGAAACTTAGCTTACAGGATTGTATAGACTTGATAGTCAAAACCCCACAGAAGAAGGACATAGCCAGCTGGGGAGACATCAGCGTGATGAACGGTCCTTACGGCCCATATATAAAGGCTGCGGGAAAGAATTACAGAATCCCTAAAACGGTGGACCCGCAGACTCTTACCGAAGAAAAATGTAAGGAGATTATCCAAAACAGTAAGAAATAATGGAACACTACAAACTCGACAAACTGGATAAGTTTATCCTCTCCGAACTTATCAATGATGCCAGAAAACCCTATCTGGAGATAGCCCGCCAATGCGGGGTGTCGGGTGCCGCCATTCATCAGAGAGTTAAAAGACTGGAAGAAATGGGGGTTATTGAGGGTTCTTCCACCCTTATCAAGCCGGCCTCCATCGGATACACCATCTGTGCCTTTATGTTTTTGAACCTGACGGAGAATAATAAGTACAGCGAGGTGATAGCCGCCTTGGAAAAGGTTCCTGAGATAGTGGAATGCCACTTCATTACAGGCCGTTCAGCCCTTCTGATAAAACTGTATTTCGAAGACAATGCCCACTTTATGGAAGTGGCCCTGAATACCATACAGAAGATTCCATTCGTACAATCCACAGAGACCATGGTCTCCCTGGATGAGCCGCTGAAACGTCAGATCAGTATCCACCATAAGGAGCAATAAAAACTTCAGGATAGTACCATAGTAGTTTATTTCATATACACCTTACTAAGGAAGTCGAGGTCTTCCGGAGTGGTGACTTTGATATTATACCTTTCACCGAGAATGTAGGTGAGAGGTATATTTTTGTTTCTAAGGACGGAGGCGTCGTCGGTATAGGAAGGGAGGAAAACGGTATCATAGGCCTCCTTCAGAAGTCTGGCAGGAAAAGCCTGAGGCGTCTGGGCGCCGAAAAGCCTGCTGCGGTCAGGGCTCTCCTCTCCACTCTCCACAAACTCTCCCTTTTCCTGGGAAGGAATCAGGCACTTAAGGGTATCAGTTACCGGAATGACAGGTATCACGCAGTCTCCGTCCATAACCCTATCCACCACCTTCCGGATGAGTTCCACGCTGACATTCGGCCTTACCCCGTCGTGTACGAGCACCAGAGCATCGTCGGGAATGAATCTAAGGGCGTTCTTGACTGAATGAAAACGGGTGATTCCTCCACCCACCAATCTTTGAGGATGTTCGAAGTGAGCTTCCCTACAGAGCTTATCCCAGGTGCCAAAGTGCATCTTAGGCAGAACCGTGAGAACCTGCAGGTCAGGAATTGCCTCTAAAAAACGCTGCAGGGTACGAATCAAAACCGGACGGCCTGCCAAATCGAGGAATTGTTTGGGCGTAGATGTCCCCATTCTTTGGCCTGATCCTCCGGCGACAAAGATGGCATAAATTTTTTTCTCCATAAGCGCTTGTTCTCATACAAAAATACTAACATTTTTGTTTATTTTTGTAAATGTGTTTCGCTTTGGCGAAAGTATGACCTTTTAAATTAAAAATATTAATGGCATTCGGATTTCTTAATCAAGAATTGGCAATAGACCTGGGTACAGCTAACACCATCATCTATCAGAATGGGGTGATAGTTCTGGACGAGCCCAGCATAGTGGCAGTGGATGTGGCCACAGGCAAATGCCTCGCCATAGGAGAA
This sequence comes from uncultured Bacteroidales bacterium, assembly GCA_945983015.1. Taxonomy (GTDB): domain Bacteria; phylum Bacteroidota; class Bacteroidia; order Bacteroidales; family UBA932; genus Cryptobacteroides. The sequence continues at coordinate 7,850 of CAMFSN010000004.1, read as the reverse complement.
GAGGCTAAAAAGATGCACGAGCGCATCAACCCTACACTTAAGACCATCAGACCTCTAAAAGATGGCGTTATCGCTGACTTTAACGCCGCAGAGATGATGATAAGGGGTTTCATCCGCAAAGTCAGCAAAAGGAAAAGTTCTCTCTTTTCCCCTAATCTGAAAGTGGTGATCGGTATTCCTTCCGGAAGTACCGAGGTAGAGATAAGAGCCGTGCGCGACTCTACGGAACACGCCGGAGGAAGGGATGTATATCTCATCTTCGAGCCTATGGCCGCCGCCTTGGGAATTGGCCTGGATGTGGAGGCGCCTAAAGGAAATATGGTCGTGGACATAGGTGGAGGCACCACAGAGATAGCTGTAATCTCCCTGGGAGGTCTGGTTCAGCAGGACAGCATCCGCGTGGCGGGAGACGTGTTCACCAGTGACATTCAGTATTATCTTCGCCAGCAGCATAACATCAAGGTGGGAGAGGTGACCGCAGAGAAGATCAAGTGGGCCGTGGGAGCAGTGCTTACAGAATTGGATGAGGAACCGGCTCCTTATGTGGTTAACGGACCGAACATTATGACAGCCCATCCTGTGGAAGCCACCATCACCTATCAGGAGATAGCCCATTGTCTGGATAAATCCATAGCTAAGATAGAGACTTCCATAATGCACGTGCTGGAGATGACCCCACCTGAACTCTACTCCGACATCATCGAGAACGGAATCTATCTCTCCGGCGGAGGTGCCTTGTTGAGGGGATTGGCCAAAAGGCTTACGGACAAGGTTAACATCAAATTCATAGTGGCAGACGACCCGCTTCACGCAGTGGCGCGCGGAACCTGCAAGGCCATCAAGAATACTGACAAATACAAATTCCTGATGAGATAAAATGAATCGGACTCGGAAAACGAAAGAGACGATATGGACTGCAGCAATCTTCATTCTCCTGGAGTTTGCTGCTTTCGCTATCTTGTGTACTTCCGAGTCCATCCAAAGCCTATGGATTAACAAGGCATCCTACTCGGTCAAAGCCTGGTTATGGAGCAAGGGGGAGTCCATTCACAACTACTTTTATCTGAAAGAAAAGAATGTGGCCCTGGAGGAAGAGAATGCAGCCCTGTGGGAAGAACTGCAACGCTATAAGGAACTGGAACGCAGGGGGCAGGTGGCAGATTTGGACAGTCTGGACCATAGGTTCAAATGTGAATTGGCCCAGGTACTGAAACTCAGCGTGAACTCGCAGAAGAATTACTTCATTCTGGACAAAGGTAGCCTGGATGGGGTCAGGCCGCACTGCGGAGTAGTAAGTCCCAAGGGAGTGGTGGGAACCATAGAAAGCGTGACCGAGCACCTCTCCTACGGAAGAACCCTGATGAACGCAGGAACCAGTGTGAGCGCCAGACTTGGCAGAAAAGGACTGACCGGAAGCCTCAGCTGGGACGGAGTGAGCAGCAATGGAGCCGTCCTGCACGGGATTCCCCTGCATTATGAGGTCGAATTGAAAGACACGGTGTGGACCAGTGGCTATTCGAACATCTTCCCTACGACCCTGGCCCTGGGAACAGTGAGGGAGGTGAGCACTAAAAATGGTTCCACCAAGGAGGTGAAAGTGGATCTGTTTCAGGATTTCGCGGAATTGGATTATGTGTATATTCTAATATTCCAGCACATCGATGAGGTGGAGCGGCTGGAAGAAAAGGAGGAGGAACTATGATGAGGAATCACTACCGGCTAGTCTTCTTGCTCCTGTGCATAGTGCAACTGCTGATTAACAATTACTTTAATCTCTCGCAGTATCTGCTGCTGAGCCTGCTGCCTTTGTGCATAATGATATTGCCCCTGAAGAAAAACTCCGGCATAGTGGACTTGTTTGTGGCCTTCGCCTTGGGTCTGCTGGTGGACTTCGCCTCATCTTCAGTGATAGGTATCAGCAGTTGTTCACTTCTGCTGCTGGCCTTCCTGAAAAAAACTCTGATTAGTATGATTTGCGGGGAAGAGATCTTCTTTCAGTCCTTTCGGGAGCTGATTCTGCTCTTCATTCTCAGCTGCGCCATATATTTCCTGCCTTATGTCCTTATCGACTGCGCCGGAACCAGACCTTTTCTGTTTGTTCTGGCCAAATGGCTTTGCTCCACTGCGGCTAGCGCCTTTGTCTGCTGTATCTGTAGTCTCATTCTGTTCAGGGAGAAATAGTTATGGACTTCTCTTCGAGATATGGACATATTGTAATTGGCCTCATAGCCTGCTCCCTCATCCTGCTAGGGAAACTCTTCTATATCCAGATAGTGGATGACAGGTATAAGACCGACGCCTTGAACAACTCCATCGTTAGGGAAATCATTTACCCTCCACGCGGAGTCATCTACGACAGGGATTCCAGCATACTGGTAGGGAACAGGAACAGTTTCGACATACTGGTCACCCCTCGGGAGATTCGGAATCTGGACAGCCTGTCTCTATGTAAGGTCCTGAAAATAGAGCCTGAATTCCTTAGGGAAAAACTCGACTACTATCGCAATTACCGCTCAAGGATAGGCTACAAGACCCTGACTTTTCTCTCCGGAATAGATGAGCAAACCTACGTGGACTTCTCCGAGACGGAATACCTCTTCCCTGGCTTTCACGCCAGTATGCGCACCAGCAGGGACTATCCCTTCAATGCCGGAGGAAATCTGCTGGGTTACGTAAGTGAGGTCAATGCGGATTACATAAAAAAACACCCCGAATATAAAAGTGGAGACTATGCCGGAATGACAGGTCTGGAAGCCGTGAAAGAAAAGGAACTCAGAGGAGTAAAGGGTTATCACATCTATCTGAGGGACTCCCGTAACAGGGTTCTGACCAGCTATAACAATGGGGAAGACGACCTGATGGCCATACCCGGGGAGAACATAGTCACCACCATAGATGCCGACTTGCAACAGTACGGACAAAGCCTGATGCGAAACAAAAGAGGCAGCATAGTGGCGCTGGAGCCCTCCACAGGAGAGATTCTCGCCCTGGTCACCAGCCCGGGCATAGACGTGGAAGACCTGGAGAATATGGGAAGTCGCTACCAAGCCCTGGCCTCCAATCCGGACAAACCCCTTTTCAACCGGCCTGTCTCAGCTTCCTACCCTCCAGGCTCTGTCTTTAAATTGGTAAACGGCCTGATCGGACTTCAGGAAGGCGTCTGCAGAGCATCCGATATGGAAAGCTGCCAGCAGGGCTATTATTATGCCAATGGCAAAAAGCTCGGCTGTCACAAACATCCTTCTCCCATCGACTATCAGCAAGCCATAATGATGTCCTGCAACTCCTATTTTTGCGCCGTCTTCAAGGACATTCTGGAGAATCCTAAATATGCCAATACCGCCGAGGCTTTTGACGCCTGGCGGGAATATGTGCTGAGTTTCGGCCTCGGAGCTCCTCTGGGCAGCGGTATTCCAAACGAAAGTGCAGGCAGCATCCCTTCCAGCGAGCTCTACAACAAGTTCTACGGAAAAGGACATTGGCGCTTCTCCTCGGTAGTGTCCCTATCCATAGGCCAAGGAGAAATCGGTGCCACCCCTCTGCAGATCGCTAACCTCTGCGCCATTCTGGCGAACCGCGGTTACTACTATAATCCTCACCTGATAAAAGGCGAAAAGACAGAGAAGCACTACTGCAAAATCGATTCGTTACACTTCATCCCTACGGTGGATGCGATGTGGAAGGCAGTCAACTGCACGGTGGCAGAAGGCGCCACGGCGAGCCTTGCAGCTATAGATGGACTAGATGTATGTGGCAAGACAGGCACAGCGGAAAACCCTCACGGGGCAGACCACTCCGTCTTCATCTGCTTTGCTCCTAAGGAAGATCCGAAGATAGCCGTGGCCGTCTATATAGAAAATGCCGGATTCGGAGCCAGGTGGGCCTGTCCTATGGCCTCTCTCATCGTGGAGCAATACCTGAACAAAGAGATAGGGACAAAGAGAAAATGGCTGGAGAATTATGTCCGGGAAGCAGATCTGATGAATGTGGAAAAATGACAAGCAAAGAGATAGCTAAAATAATCGGAGCCTATCTGCTCCTGGTCCTTATCGGATGGCTGAGCATATACGCTACAGGCCATTCGGTAGATGAGGCGCGTAGCATCTTCGACCTGGGCAGCAGGGCCGGCAAACAATTCCTCTGGATCTGCATCTCCCTCTGTGTCTCGGCTATAATTCTCTTTGTGATAAAAGCTTACCTCTGGGAAGTCTTATCGGGGCCAGCCTATTTGATGATACTTATCCTGCTGGCCCTCACCATAGTCTTCGGCTCGGAGGTGAACGGCTCCAAATCCTGGTTCTCCATAGGCCCCATACGCTTCCAGCCCTGCGAACTATCGAAAATCAGCACTTCCCTGCTGCTGGCCCACGTGCTGAGAAACAAGGCCTTTGGCAGCGGAAGTCTTAAGAATCTAGCCCTGGTATTATCAGTAATCGCCATTCCCGCCATCCTGATTCTGGCAGAAAAAGAGACCGGCTCCACCCTGGTATATATGGGTTACATCTTCGTACTATACAGGGAGGGACTCTCGGGAATGTGGATAATGCTCCTACTGCTGATGGTAGTGCTGTTCATTCTCTCCATACGCTTCCCGCTTTGGGTCGCTTTCAGCGTACTTTCGATTCTGCTGCTAAGCTACTATGTCTTTATCCGAATCCACGGAGCCAAGTCCTTCAAACTCAGAAGAAAACTCCGTCTTCTCTGCCTCTCGGTGATGCTTTTGGGCTCCATTACCATCCTCTCTACGGACTATGTCTTCCATAACATCCTGAAAGCCCACCAGAAACAAAGGGTTGAGGTGCTGCTGGGTCTCAAGGAAGACCCTATGGGAGCCGGATACAACGTAAACCAATCCCTTATAGCAATAGGTTCCGGAGGCTTAAAGGGGAAGGGCTACCTGGAAGGGACTCAGACCACCTACGGTTTCGTTCCGGAGCAAAGCACGGACTTTATCTTCTGCACCATAGGAGAAGAATTTGGATTCATAGGCTGCTTCATTCTCATATCCCTCTTTGTCTTCCTGATAGGAAATATCCTGAAGCTGGCGGAGAGCAGCAGGGAGCCATTTAACAGGATATACGGCTATTGCATAGCTTCCTGTCTCTTTATGCATATGCTCATAAACATAGGAATGACCATCAAACTGATGCCGGTAATCGGCATACCCCTTCCTTTTATCAGCTATGGGGGCACTTCCCTGCTGTCTTTCAGCATAATGCTCTTCATATTCCTGGCACTGATAAAACAAGAAAAGAGATATTTCTAAATTATTTTGTATCTTTGTGCTTCCTCAAGTAGCCTTGGTGGTGGAATGGTAGACACGAGGGACTTAGAAATGCTCTTTGAAATAATTATTTGTAATGCAGGTAATTATTGAGGAAGAGCTAGATTGAGTGCACGTTCCGAAAGGAGCGATGTAGAATGTCGTAAATTCAAGGAAGCCTTAACTGGTAGTGCAGATGGTAATCTTGAGCCAAGCCTTTTAAGAAAGGAAGGTGCAGAGACTAGACACGACACACCTAAAGAGAAATCTACGGTGAAGGAATAGTCCAGACTACAAACGGCATAGCCGGTGACGAAAGTCATAGCAGTAAGAAAATCCCTTGGCCAGAAATGGCTGTACGAGTTCGAGTCTCGTCCGAGGCACACAAAAAAGCATCGCGTGCGGCGATGCTTTTTTGGTGCATTTGGCACAAACCCTATGTGAGCATCCTGATCCTGTTGCAGATTAAGGGTAAAAAATTTACCTAATTTGTTTTTCGCTGTTATACTGCTGGAAATCAGTGCAATAAGTATTGCAAACTAATTTGATTCCCATTGATGTTTATGCTTATTAAGGTAGTAGTCTTACCATTAATAACCCAAAACATAACAAATTAAGCCATAAATCTTATACTTAATCTGACAATTTGCTATATTTGCAAAAAACTGCATACAATGGAATACACTGAATTGCTTGAAAAACAAATTATCGGAAGACTAAGGATAGATAACCCTTGGTGGGTAGATAATGCAATCCCTACATTCTATCGTGACATGACCCCGCGACTATACCTAGATATCTTTTACCCTTTGGTCCGAGAATTCAGTGTCAGGCGAGCTCTCATTTTAATGGGTCCAAGACGTGTAGGCAAAACTGTGATGTTATTCCATACCGTGCAAAAACTGATGGACGAAGGCGTCCCTGCACAAAACATCATATACATTTCTGTTGAAACGCCTATATACAACAATATTTATTTGGAACAGTTGTTCAATTTGGCTAAACGAGCGTTGGGCAAACCTGAAGTGGACGATTCCAAATATTACGTTTTGTTTGACGAGATACAATATCTTAAGGATTGGGAAGTTAACCTCAAATCTTTAGTCGACACATACAGAAATGTCAAATTCATTGCTTCCGGTTCCGCAGCTGCAGAACTGAAAAAGAAAAGCAATGAAAGTGGAGCCGGAAGGTTTACAGATTTCAATTTGCCGCCCCTGACATTTTATGAATACATCCATATTAGAAATTTCAATCACCTTGTAAAAGAGACCACAATTCAATGGTATGGTCGAAACATTCCATCCAATGCTGCAATTGATATTGATAAGTTCAATGAACTGTTCGTTGATTACATCAACTACGGAGGTTACCCTGAAGTTGTGTTCTCTGAGACCATTCGCGAAGACCCGGGGCAATTCATCCGACACGATATCATTGACAAAGTTCTCTTAAGGGATTTGCCAAGTATTTATGGAATAACCGATGTTCAGGAATTGAATTCGTTATTCACAATGATTGCATATCATTCTGGGAAAGAGTTCTCGTATGAGGCTTTGTCCAAAGGATCTGGAGTTAGGAAAGACCTCTTAAAAAAGTACATCGAATACCTTGAGGCAGCATTCTTACTTAAAGTTATTCACAGAACGGATGATAATGCAAAATCATATCAACGAGAAACAAGTTTCAAAATATACCTTACCAATCCATCCCTGAGGTGTGCGTTATTCCAGCCGATCAAAGAATCCGATGAAGAGATGGGTGACATGGTTGAGACCGCTGTATATGCACAGTGGATACCTCGCAACGGAGCCAACATCAGTTACGCAAATTGGAAGAACAGCAGAAAGGATCAGGGAGAGGTTGATATTGTCGGAATCAATGCTGCCAAACTTAAACCTGAATGGGCCGTTGAAGTAAAATGGACTGATTATTTTTACAATAAACCGTACGAATTGACTTCATTGAAAACCTATATGGAACGGAACAATATGAATTATGCCATAGTGACAACTAAGACAGAGAGCGGTTTGAAGGAACTGCAATTTGGCAAAGTACAATTCATCCCTGTTGCCTGCTATGCATATACCGTAGGTCAAAACACCCTTAATTATGTCAAAGACACGTTCGGGTTATGAATCGGCATCCATAGATGACAGCCTTATCAGCAAGAAGGAGTTCTTTGCCCGCATTGATGAGGCTCGCAAGAGTATTGCCGAAGGTAAGGGCACATCTGTGTCTGGGAAAGAGGAGTTGAATTCTTTATTGGCTAGTCTTTAAGAGGCTGTCGTGAAAGTAGATGTCTTGTCCTCATACGGTCATTACGAAGACAAATAGCTCGGTCACTTTTGATCACTTATTTCTTCCTAAACAAAGAACTGGGAGGCCGAAAATAATCGACGGCCTACGTCCCTAAATACGAAGGCTTCGCCCAAGGTTTAACGGTTTATGCGGTCCGCACATCGGAAGAGTGCAAGCGAACTTGCCTCTTCGCTCGGTTTGCACGCTTATTCTGAAACTGGACGAACAGACTGCCCGTAGGAACGGTAGCCGTAGTCGCGCCTGCGCACAGTGCCGGAGTTGAAGT
>CAMFSN010000003.1 GCA_945983015.1 uncultured Bacteroidales bacterium | reverse complement strand
GGGATAAAAAAGTGCTCCAGGATATCAACTTATACATAAAAAAAGGAGAATTCATCACTTTTCTCGGGCCTTCAGGCTGTGGCAAAACCACTTTGTTGAGACTGATTGCAGGTTTCCTCAGCCCGGACGAGGGAGTGATTACTCTGGAGGGGAAGGACATCTCTGAACTTCCGCCTCACAAGCGTCCTTTAAATACTGTATTCCAGCGTTATGCGCTTTTCCCTCATCTGGATGTCTATGACAATGTGGCATTCGGATTGAAATTGCAGAAACTCCCTGTGGAGGAAATCAACAGCAGGGTGGAAAAGGTGCTGAAACTGGTGTCTATGACTGACTACGAAGACAGGAATGTGGATTCTCTGTCCGGAGGTCAGCAGCAGAGGATTGCCATAGCCAGAGCCATAGTTAACAGGCCGAAGGTGCTTCTGCTCGACGAGCCGCTGAGTGCATTGGATCTGAAGATGCGCAAGGATATGCAGATAGAGCTCAAGGAGATGCACAAGAAACTTGGCATAACTTTCATATATGTGACTCACGATCAGGAGGAAGCGCTGACCCTGTCGGATACGATAGTGGTGCTCAATGACGGGCGGATTCAGCAGATAGGAACGCCTACCGACATCTATAATGAGCCGCAGAATGCCTTTGTGGCAGACTTTATCGGGGATTCGAACATCCTGGACGGGGTGATGCCTTGCGACAGGAAGGTGCTTTTCGCCGGTCACGAGTTCGACTGCGTGGATGAGGGATTCGCACAGAATGAGCAGGTGGATGTGGTCGTTCGTCCTGAGGATATCTATATTATGAACAATACCGAGGCGGCTCAGTTTACCGCTGTGGTGAAGTCTTGTACCTTCAAGGGAGTCCACTATGAGATGTTCGTGGATTCAGATAAGGGATATGAGCTTTGTATTCAAGACTATAACGCCTTTGAACCAGGTAGCAGGGTAGGTCTTATCATCAAGCCTTTCGACATTCAGGTGATGCACAAGCAGAGGCTTTGCAACACTTTTGAGGCCGAGGTGCTGTCGGAGAACACTATCCTGATGCTGGACGAGGAGTTTGAATGCGAAGTTTCCGAGTTCCAAAAGGGCGATATCCTTAAAGTCGAAGTGGCTTTTGACAAGGTGGACCTTCTGGATGACAGCGAGGAAGCCTCTGCTCAGGCTCACGTAAGGAATATCCTTTATAAGGGAGACCACTATCACCTGGAGGTGAAGACCGACAGAGGCTTTACCCTCTTTGTGGACACTAACGACGTATGGGATCGCAACGACTTGGTAGGTATCAAGATACTTCCTGAGGATATGCGGATCACTAAACTCGAGGCATAGTGAAGATGACTACGAACAAGAAAGCATATTGGGCTACGCCCTACTCCTTCTTCCTGCTGCTATTCGTGGTGTTGCCGCTGCTGTTGATAGCGATTTATGCCCTGCGGGATTCCGCTGGTCATTTTACCCTGTCTAACATAGCGGCTTTCTTTACAGATCCGAAGATAGTCAATCCCTTCCTGGTATCTCTGGAAGTGGCTTTGGAGAATACCACCATCTGCATACTTATAGGCTATCCTGTAGCCTATATACTTGCAGACAAATCCCTTAACCGCTCCGCCGTAACAGCGGTACTCTTTATCCTTCCCATGTGGATCAACGCTTTGATGCGTACCATCGCCACGGCCGAGATATTCACGGCTATGGGAATAGGTCTGGGAAAGGGAACCCTGCTTTTCGGTATGGCTTACGACTACCTCCCATTTATGATCTACCCTATATATACGGTACTCTCGAAACTTGACCGTTCTTATATAGAGGCAGCTCAGGACCTGGGGGCGAGTCCGGTAAAGGTCTTTTTCAAGGTGACCTTGCCGCTGTCTATGCCAGGGGTGATGAGTGGTGTGATGATGGTGTTTATGCCTACAGTGTCCACTTTCGCTATATCTGAGATATTGACTAACAATACGATACAGCTCTTTGGAACTATTATTCAGGAGAATTTCAATAACTTGATGTGGAATCAGGGCGCTGCCCTGTCTCTGGTGATGCTCATCATCATAGGAATTACCACCTTAATACCGGGGAACAGGAATGAAAGCTAAAAGAGTGATTTCCCAAGCCTATCTCTGGCTTGTACTTGCGGTGCTTTATGCCCCAATTATCTTCATAGCCGTATTCTCCTTTACCGAGGCTAAGTCTCTGGGTAACTGGACCGGTTTTACCCTGGATCTGTACAAATCCCTCTTCAGTGGGGCTACCAGCGGCTCCGAAGCTCTGATAGTGGCCCTGAAGAACACCCTTTTCATAGCTCTTGTGGCTTCTCTGGCATCCACCGTACTGGGGACCCTGGCAGCCATAGGCATCTTCAATATGAGGGGAAGATGGAAAAAGAGCATCCAGTTCCTGAACAATGTCCCTATGCTGAATCCGGACATCATCACCGGTGTATCGCTTTTCCTTCTCTTCGTCTTTCTGGGCGTGAGCAAGGGCTACACCACCATCATCCTATCGCACATCACCTTCTGTACCCCCTATGTGGTGCTGAATGTGATGCCAAAGCTCAGCCAGATGAATCCGAACATCTACGACGCCGCCCTGGATTTGGGGGCCAATCCTTTCCAGGCTCTTATGAAAGTGATTATCCCTCAGCTGAAAACGGGTATGATTTCTGGCTTCATCCTGGCTTTTACTATGAGTTTGGATGATTTTGCGGTTACTTATTTCACGGCCGGTTCTTCGGGAATCGAGACCCTCTCCACCTTCATCTATGCCGATGTGCGCAAGGGTGGCCTTACTCCGGAACTGAAGCCGATGATGACTATAATTTTCCTATTGCTTCTGGTGGTGCTGCTCTTTGTGAACCTACGCGCCGTCAAAACTGCTAAAAAACAGAATAATTGAAAATGAAAAAAATATTTGGATTTTTGGCCTGCGTCTTTCTGGCCTTGCAGGCCCTGAGTCTTTCCGCTAAGGACAGGAAAGAGATTCTTAAGGTTTACAACTGGTCTGACTATATCGCCGAAGGAGTGATAGAAGACTTCGAGGCCTGGTATAAGGAGCAGACCGGAGAGGAAATTGAGGTCGTATATATGACCTTCGACGTGAACGAGGCCATGCTCTCTAAGATAGAGAAGGGACACGAGGACTATGACCTGGTCTGCCCTTCCGACTATATCATCGAGAGAATGCTGAACAACGGGCTTCTGCTGCCTTTGGATATGTCCGTCCTGGGAGATACTCCTAATTATATTGCTGCCAACCGTTCTCCTTACATAGAGCAGATGTTCCGCAGCATCAATCCTAATATCGATGCCAATGACTACTCCGTAGCCTATATGTGGGGCACCACCGGCATCATCTATAATCCTGCTTTCGTTACCAAGGAGGAGGCTTCCACCTGGGATGTTATCCGCAATCCGAAGTTCGCCGGCAAGATCCTGATCAAGGACGCTCCGCGCGATGTCTATGGCCCTGTACTTATCTACTTGAAACAGAAGGAATTGGCCAGTGGTGAGACTACTCTGCAGGAGCTGATGTACGATTCTTCCGAAGAGTCTCTCGAACTGGTCAAAGACTATCTGCTGCAGTGCAAGAGCGGGGTTTATGGCTGGGAGGCCGACCTGGGTAAGGAACAGATGACCAAGAACAGGGCCTGGGTGTCCCTGAACTGGAGTGGAGATGCAGTATGGGCTATTGAGGAGGCTGCAGCAGTGGGTGTGGAATTGGACTATATCGTTCCGGAGGAAGGTTCTACAGTATGGTTTGACGGCTGGGTCATCCCTAAGTATGCTAAGAATACGAAGGCTGCCACCTTCTTCATCAACTTTATGTGCAGGCCGGACATAGCTATCCGCAATATGGAAGAGACCGGCTATGTGGCTTCCAATGCGGCTCCTGAGGTTCTTGAGTCTCAGATAGATGAGAGTCTTGAGCCAATTGACCTTTCCTATTTCTTCGGCCCTGAGGCTTCTTCAGTGAGGGTGGACCCTATACTTTATCCTGACAAGGCTGTCATCGAAAGATGTGCTCTGGAGCACGACTGGGGCGAGGATACCGAGAGGCTTTTGGCTATGTGGCAGACTGTCAAGGGCAGCCAGACGAATACTTTCACTTTCGTGGTGATAGGCGTAGTGCTGCTGGCCGCCATTATTTATTTTGTATCTAAGTCTCAGGCAAAGAAATCTCGTAAGAGAAAAAGAAGATAAAATATGAGAGCAGCGATTTATGGAGCAGGTTCCCTTGGAACCATTCTCGGCGCTTTTATCAGCAAGAGCGGCACTGAGATAGATCTTATTAACCGTAATCAGGCTCACGTCCAGGCATTGCGCCAGAACGGGGCCAAGGTTTGCGGTACGCTTAATTTTACCCAGAAGGTAAATGCCTTTACTCCTGATCAGATGGAGGGGAAGTATGACATCATCATCCTTCTTACCAAGCAGCAGTTCAATGAGCAGGTGGTGACTTTCCTCAAAGATTATCTGGAGGATGACGGAGTAATAGTGACTCTCCAAAACGGACTTCCTGAGTATAAGATAGCTCAGATAGTGGGAGAGGAAAGGGTGTTGGGCTGCACCGTAGCCTGGGGTGCCACTATGCAGGAGCCCGGGGTCTGCGAGCTGACCAGCGAGCCTGATTCGCTCACCTTTTCTCTGGGCAGCATCTCCAAGACCAGAAATGCTCATTTTGAGGAGGTGAAGGCCTTGCTTGAGAAGATGGGACCTGTGGAGGTGGATGAGAACTTCATAGGTTCAAGGTGGAGTAAACTCCTTATCAATTCGGCTTTCTCCGGAATGAGTACTGTCTTGGGCAGTACCTTTGGGGAGGCGGCTTCCGATAAGGCTTCCAGAAAGATAGTTCAGGCTATCATAAAGGAGTGTATCGATGTGTGCAGTGCCGCCGGAATCCGGATCGAGCCTGTTCAGGGGAAGGATATAGTGAAACTTCTGGATTATCACGGCCCTGTGAAGAAGGCTATATCCTTTGCCATCATTCCTCTGGCTATTAAGAAGCACGCTTTGCTTAAGGCCAGTATGCTTCAGGACATAGAGCACGGGAAGAAGACAGAGATAGATGCCATCAACGGCGTGGTTTGCGAGTATGGGCGTAAGTATAAAGTGCCTACTCCTTGTAACGACAAGGTGGTGGAGATAGTCCATAAGATTGAAAATGGGGAACTTAAAGCCGAATTCGGGAACCTCAGGCTCTTCTAATGTTATGTGGCTCGTATTTGCCCTGCTGTCTGCGGTTTTCGCAGCGCTCACGTCGATATTGGCCAAGATAGGAATAGACGGCGTGGATAGTAATCTGGCTACGGCTATACGCACTGTGGTCGTAGTCTTATTGGCCTGGGGAATGGTCTTTCTAACTCACGGACAGCAGGGCATACGCACTATCGAGCCTCGAAGCTGGCTTTTCCTCATCCTTTCCGGTCTGGCGACGGGGCTTTCATGGCTCTGCTATTATCGAGCTCTTCAGTTAGGCCAAGTCTCGAAAGTAGTGCCGGTGGATAAGTTGAGCATCGTTTTTACCGTAGTGCTGGCTTTCATCTTTCTGCATGAGACTTTGAGTGTCAAGGCGGTGGCAGGCTGCGTTTTGATCTGCGTGGGGACTATCCTGATGATATTGTGAACAGATATTATGATGGTTTCGCAAGATGTACAAATCTCTTGATATTAGATGATTAGTTACTTGCGAAACTTGTGTGCTTAGTAAATAATTGATATGTCAAAAGTTAAGATTACGACTTCTTTCGGGGATATTATCCTCCGGCTTTACGACGAGACCCCGCTTCATAGGGACAATTTCCTGAAACTGTTAAGGGAGGGCTTCTATGACGGGACTCTCTTTCATAGGGTAATAAAGGATTTTATGATTCAGGGTGGAGACCCTGAGAGCAAAGGGGCTCCTAAGTCTAAGGCTTTGGGCAGTGGGGATGTCGGCTATACCATTCCAGCTGAGTTTAATCCTGCTCTTTTCCATAAGCGGGGAGCTCTTTGCGCTGCCCGCCAGGGGGATCAGGTAAATCCCGAGCGGCGCAGCAGCGGCTGTCAGTTCTACATAGTGTGGGGAAAGAAGTATAAGGAGTCAGAATTGGCCCAGCTGGAAAAACAGCTGAAGATGCAGGCCCTACAGACAGAGTTCAACGCATTGGCTATGCAGCATAGGGAGGAAATCATCCGCTATCGCAGGGAAAGGGATCAGGCTTCCCTTTACGCACTGCAGGAAGAACTGGAAGCCCAGGCACATTCCAGAGTACGTGAAAGTGGGGCAGGCAGTTTTACTGAGGAGCAGAAGAAGGTTTATGCCGAATTGGGCGGAACGCCTTTCCTGGACGGGCAATATACTGTGTTTGGGGAGATTGAGAGCGGTCTCGATGTGCTGTCCCAGATAGAGAAAGTCGCCACTGATGCTCAGGACAGGCCTCTTAAGGATATCTCTATGAGCATCGTGGAACTTTAAGCGAGGGAGTGTTTGTAAAAGTTGATGAGAAAAGTTGAATTGACATATTCGTTTCGGGATTTGTGGCGTGTCGCCTGGCCAATTCTTTTGAGCCTGGTGATGGAGCAGATGTTGGGAATGACGGATACTGCCTTTCTGGGAAGGGTGGGAGAGATCGAGTTGGGGGCCGCTGCCCTCGCCGGAGTCTTCTACACAGTCCTCTTTATGATAGGTTTCGGATTTAGTCTCGGAGGGCAGATTCTGATAGGCAAGTTCAACGGTGAAAACAGATATGAAAAAATAGGCTCTGTGTTTTATCAGAGCCTGTATTTTCTGTTTTTTCTGGCAGTTCTGCTTTGCCTGCTCTTTGAGTTTCTTTCGGGTCCTCTGATGTCTCTGATGGTGGAGTCGGAGCGGGTGGCTGCTGCCTCTGTGTCATATCTTAGGTGGAGAATACCGAGTCTTCTTTTCGTCTTCGTGGGCTGTGCGTTCAGGGCTTTCTATGTGGGGACTACTGATACCAAAGTCTTGAGTATCAACTCTATTATCCTGGTAGTATCGAATATAGCGCTGAATTGGATACTTATCTTCGGAAAACTTGGCCTTCCGGCTATGGGTATAGCGGGCGCGGCTCTGGGTTCCACCTTGGCGGAGGCCATATCTTTACTCTTCCTCGTAATTTATACTTCGAGGCTAAAGCACAGGGAAAAGTTCTCGTTGGATAAGATTGAGCCTTTCAAATGGGCCGGATTGAAGGAGATTATGTCTTTGTCAGTATGGACTATGATTCAGAATTGCCTGTCCATAGCGACCTGGTTCATTTTCTTTTTGTTTGTGGAGCATACGGGGGAGAGGTCCTTGGCAGTGTCGAACATTATCCGCAATACTTCGGGCTTTATCTGGATGGGTTTGTCAGCTTTTGCTTCCACTACCTGTACTCTTAGCAGTAATTTGGTGGGAATGAAGAAGGAGGAGGAGATTTTGCCGCTGCTTTTCAGGATTATTCGCCTGACTTATGCGATTCTCCTTCCTTTGCTGATTCTATTTTGTATTTTTCCAAAGTCGGTTCTGTCCATTTTTACCGATTTGCCGGATTTGATTCAGGCGAGCATCCCTTCGCTTTGGGTTTTGTGTGGCTCATATCTGTTTACCATTCCTGCATTCATCTGTTTTCAGGCGGTCAGTGGAAGCGGGAAGACCAAGGCGGCCTTCTTCCTGGAGTCGGCTTCTCTGGTGATTTATACTCTTTATTGTCTAGTAGCAGTACAGATACTTCGCTGCGATGTGGCTATCGCCTGGTTGTCAGAGGCAGTTTACGCCATAGCCATTCTCAGTTTTAGTGCTCTTTACCTCCGTCGCCATTTTAAACGCAGCGTTTTAAATAATTAATCCGCATTCTTTATCGACAGCTTTCCTCGGAATCCTTGCGCTTTCGAGAGATTATCTATAACTTGCGCTTTATTATTTAAACTTGCTATGAAGACTTTATCCCTGGTCCTTTCTGTATTGGACGCCATTTTAAGATTAAGCGGAGCCAGCTCCCTTGAGGAATTGGGTGAGGCCCGCCTGGAGCATTATTACCATTTGGCTGAACATCCCCTGAACTTGAACGAGGCTAGTCGCAGCGAACTCCTTGTCTTGGATTTCCTCAGCCCTTTCGAGATAGCATCCATTCTGGATTATCGGGGAAGAAACGGAGATATTTTCTCCGTAGCCGAACTCTCATCTGTCATAGGAATTGACCTACAGAAAGCGCTGGACCTCTCCTATTTCCTGAATTTCGAGAGTCGCCATAGGCCCTCTCAGAGGGAAGGAATTAAGACTTATCAACTTAGGGTGAATATGCGTAATTCCTTAAAAAACAAAGAGATATCTTCTCTGTTTAAACTTCAGGGGGACTATGGACCCTGGAGCCTTGCCCTGAGTTCCACCGATAAGCTTCAGAATTATCACATCGCCTATTCCGATTCTCGCTTTCGCCTTCTGCTGGGCTCTTTCAACCTTCATTACGGCCAGGGCCTGCTGCTTTGGACTGGCTTTTCCCTAAGCACGGTCTCCAGTCCTTCGACTTTAAGCCGTAATCCATCGCTTGCCACCGCTTCCAATTCTTCTTCCGCCGCCTATGCTCTGAAGGGTGCCTCGCTTTCTTTTTCTCCAGGCCAATTCTCATTCGAACTCTCTGCCTTTGACCGCTGCCTTTCTGCTCGCCTGAATCATTACAGTTCCCGTTTTAGCCTAGCACTAAGTGCTTTATGCTCAGAAGAATATGTCGCTGCAGGCTTCGATTTGAAAAGCAGTCTTGGAAAATTTACTCTCTGGAATGAAAGCGCTGCCATACTAAGGGAGGGAATCCTTAGCACTGCCAGTATAGGAGGAATCCGCTATAACATAGCCTATCAGAAACACCTCAGTTTATCCCTTAGAGTCTATAGCCCTCTTTATCAGTCCCCATATTCCTCCGCCTTAAGTCTTTTCGGCAAATCCACGGACCAGTGGGCCCTAAGCCTTGGCTATCAAAGTCCGGGCTTTGACTTCTGTCTGGATGGCGGAGGAAGAATCTCCAATTCTGATAAGGCATTAAGAAGCAGCGAGAATTTGTATGGGCAGTGGGACTTGGCAGATTGGTCTTTGCTTGGAAAACTGAGACATAGGCTGAAAATCAAGCCCGAAGAGCCAGCTGTCAATGAATTGAAGGCGGAAATCCAGGCGAGGAGAGAGGAAATTGGCCTAAAGCTGATGGGGCTTGTGCAAAGCGGCAGATGCTTTTCTGCTTACGCGGAAATGTGCTTGAGTGTAAGGGAGTTAAGCTGTCAATTGGCATACTTTGACGCGCCGCAGTGGACGGAGAGGATATACGCCTACAGCCCCGATGTGCCGGGGAGTTTCGCTATAAGGCAGTATTACGGCAAGGGCTACGCTCTCGGACTTTATGGCAGATTCGGGGATCTGGCGCTCAAATTCTCCTATATAGGCAGGCTGGATGCTCGGCAGCCCTTGTTAGAACTGCGTATGTATCTGCAGTTTAGAATGTCAGGCAGAGTCCCATCCCAAGTGCAGGGGCGCTGAATGGGTCAGGGGCTATGAGGGAAGGGGAGAGCTTCAGGGATATGTCCTCGGAGATTTCAAAGTCGTGCATATAGGCAAAGACATTGGCATCGATGACCTGAAGCAGATAGCCGGCGAAGGTGACCAGGAGGGCGTAGTCACGATACCTGCGGTAGAGATTTTTATAGTATTTGGAGGTTTCCAGAGGAATGTATGTGGTGTCTTCGGCATTATAGAGGTCGCGGAAGCGCTCATAGTTCTGCTTGAACTTTACATAGTAGCTGGCTCCTCCTATCATTATGCCCCAGTAGAGGGGGAGTTTCCATATCTCGTGGTTATATATCTGGCCCAGACCAGGCACCAGCAGGGAGTAGAGCGTAGCTTTCTGGGGATTAGGCCAATCCTTTGGCTCATAGCAGATTACTCCGTCCATAAAACTGCCCCAGTACATCAGACCTGCGCCCAGGTAACAGAGGGTGCTGGCAGTGCTGTTCCCTTGATTCCCGTAGTAGATGCCTCCGCCAATTCCTGCAGCTATTCCACCATAGACTATGGGCAGTTTCCAGTAGTCTTTATTATAAATCTGCATACCGCCCACGCATATAAGGGAGCCTTCAAAGGCTGTGGCTACATCCAGAGTAGTCTTATGCCCAAGCCCGCGGAAGTATTTTTTCACGTCGAAAATCTTATCCGTGGAATCGGCAGGGGCTTCGTTATCCTCCCCATAATTCTGACTGAAGGCCTCATCCTTAAACTGGGCTTGGGCCTTCAAAGCGGTGATACACAGGGTGATAGTGCAGAGCAGAAGTATTTTAAACGTTCTTGAGTGCATCCAGGAATCGCTTTACCTCCTCGTCAGAGTTGAAGTTGACAGTAATGGAACCCTTGCCGGTCTCGGCGCGTTTCAAGCTGATTTTACCCTTGAAATACCTAGCCATCTCCTTGCAGAGTTCCTTGTGCTCGGAAGGAATATCGGGAGCAGCGACGCTTTGACTAGGCTGCTGAGTCTCCTGCTGAGCCAATCTGTCCAGAATTGACTTAACCTTAGCCTCTAGCTGTCTGACGTTCAATTCGTTCTTAATGGTGTAGTCGCAGAGTTTGGTCTGAAGTTCAGGGTCCTCCACCGAGAGCAGGACTTTAGCGTGACCTACGCTGATCTGACCCACTTTCAGGTCGTGCTGCACCTTAACCGGCAGTCTGAGCAGGCGAATCTGGTTAGCGATAGAAGAACGGCTTTTACCCAGACGTTCTGCCATCTGCTCCTGGGTGAGATTACATTCGGAGAGTAGTCTTTGGAAACTGAGAGCCACTTCTATAGGGTCCAGATTCTCTCTCTGAACATTTTCCACTATAGCCATCTCCAGCATTCCCTGGTCATCAGCTTCTCTTACATAAGCAGGTACCTCTGAGAAACCGGCCATCTGGCAGGCTCTGTAACGCCTTTCTCCACTGATGATCTGATAATGCTCAGGACCTAGCCTTCTGACTGTGATGGGACTGATGAGTCCAAGGCTCTTAATGGAAGATGCCAAGCCTTCCAGTTCCTCCCTGTCGAAACTGATGCGAGGTTGAAATGGGTTCGGTTCTATCTGGGAGAGAGGTACCCTAAGCACGTCAGCGCTTGGCCTGTTAATGCTGGAAGCGCTGCTCTTATCCTGATAGCCTACGGGCTTGCGGAGCTGATCTATCTCCGTTATATCTCCCAAAATGGCCTCGAGACCGCGGCCAAGACCTCTGTTGACTGCACTCATATAGTATCGTGATTTCTTTCCAGAACCTCCTTGGCGAGATTCAGGTAATTGTTTGTTCCGTTACTGTTAATGTCGTAGAGAACTATAGGCTTGCCGTGGGACGGAGCCTCGGAAAGACGGATATTTCTCTGGATAATGGTATTGAAAACCATAGACTTGAAGTATTCCTTCAACTGTTTGACCACTTGGGCGTGCACCTTTGTCCTGCCATCGAACATAGTGACCACAAAGCCTTCGATGTTCAAGTCGGGATTACTTCCGCTCTGCACTAGACGAATGGTCTGAAGGAGCTTGCCAATACCTTCCAGTGCGAAAAACTCCGGTTGAACCGGTATTATCACAGAGTCAGCTGCAGTCAGGCAGTTGACAGTGATCAGCCCAAGGGAAGGGGCACAGTCTATTATGATATAGTCGTAGTCGTTACGGACTTCTTCCAAGGCGTTTTTAAGTATATGGTCCCTGCCAGGAAGGTCTATTATCTCGATCTCCGCTCCCACCAGATTGATATGGGATGGAAGCATCTTCAGGTAATTCATCTCGGTAGGGACTATACAGTCCTTTACTGTCACGGAGCCTATCATTACTTCATACAGGGTGTGTCCGTCGGATGAATCCGGAGAATAGTTCAGACCAGAAGTGGTATTAGCCTGAGGGTCGGCGTCGATAATGAGCACCCGCCTTTCCAGAACTGCCAGAGAGGCAGCCAGATTAATGGCAGTGGTGGTCTTGCCCACGCCGCCTTTTTGATTTGCGATAGCAATAACTTTTCCCATAGGGGACAAATATAATAAAATTATTTGTTTGAAAGCACGTTTATATGGTATGGAAGCAGTTCGATTTCCACAGGCAATCTGCCCTCAATCTCCCCGTCCAGTTCCACTATGTCCTCGGAAGCTTTGTTCAGAGGAATGATCTTGAATTTCTTACCCCTCTGATAGATGATACGCTTCGATTCGTTAACGCTCTTGTTATAGATTCTCGGGAGTTCAGGCAGGAGTTTGCTTATGGCTATCTTAGGGACAATGATAGCGTCCAAGATGCCGTCAGTCGGGTCTGCCAGACAGCATTGCTGCATACCTCCGCCACAGTAGGAGCCATTTCCAAAGGCTATGTCCAGAACAGGGCCCTTGTACACCAGAGTGTCATCCGTGTAGAACTCCACATTAAAGGGCTTGATGGTGAAAAGATTGTTCAGTAGGGCGTGCAGATAGATTCTGGCTTTGCGCTTTCCCTGTTCCTTGCTGAAATTCACTTTCTCGCAGACGTGGGAGTCGAAGCCTATCCCGCCTATGTTAGCCATATAAGATACCGAATCGGCAAATTTAACCCTGACTACGTCCTCCTGAACGAAATGCCCTTTGGCCAGGATATCTGCGGTCTTAATAGTATCTCGGGGAATGTTGAAAGACTTGATCCAGTCATTTCCGCTGCCTATGGGAACCAATGCCAGATAGAACTCCTGAGGATTCACTCCGGAACTCTCACACCAGGAGAGCACCCCTTCGAACACTTCGTGAATGGAACCGTCTCCACCCACGGCCAATATCTTTCTGTATCCCATACGGGCAGCCGCTGCTGCGAGTTCTGCGGCGTGGTGTTTATGTGTAGTGTAAACTGTATGGATGGGTACGCCCAGCTTTTTCAGATGCTCCTCTGCAGGAACCCACTTGGACATCGTCTTTCCCGAGCCTGCGTGGGGGTTGACTATGGTGTACCATTCTTTCCTTTTTATAGCCATTAATTATATTTAAGTTTAACTCTTCTACAAAGATAACAATTCTTTTCCGAAATGCTATGCCCTGCTCTTAGCGAAGCAGACCTGTAGCCTTATTCCAGTCCGTATCCATATAGTAATCATTCAGTTCGTTCCATCCTTTTCTCGGAAGATACATACTCATTCCGCTATAGCGCTCCGCCTCGATGGTGACATTAATGAATCGCGGGGTGGATTTCTTATATATGACCAGTTTCTCCATAGTCTCGTCCAAGTCTGCGAGTTCCTCTTGGCTTGCTCCCATCTTCGCTATTATGTCCCTAAAGTCATAGTGGTAGTCAAAGCTGAAGTTATAGCTTTGAACCTCACTGCTCTTTACTTCCAGAACTTGGTTCGGGTGATTGCCGAAGATACTTTTGCACTTGTCTGCCAATTCGTCCATATAAGAGCAGTCGTAGAGGGCCACCGTGGCGTAACTGTCAGCGCATTTGCTGTAGTAATCTTCGCATACGCCTATCAGATCCGCTTCACCTTCCCTTAATAGTCTCTCTCCAAGACCTAAGTAATCAAATCCTTCGCTAAGAACTTCGGTGGGGGAAGCCACTATTTTGTCCGTACAGTTCCTAAGGACATAGTTTGTCTCCACTCCTCCCATCAGACAACAGTCGAAGACTATATAGTCCAGATGCATAGGAATGGCCTCGGCAAATTCTGTTATGTCCAAGTTATACTCTTTGTTGATGGAAGTAGAATTGTCGTATTCCGCCCCTAAGGAAAATGGACTCATATCTTCTGATTTAAGGGTATAATCTTTTGGAATCCAACCAGTTGCGTGGGAGCTAAACAGCATTCCGTAGGAAGTTGAAGGGAAATTTTTACGGATGAAATTCAGGCTCTTCCTAAGGACTTCCGGCCTGAGGGCGACTTCGTCGGCAGGAAAGCGGAAGAGCGTGTCCCTTATCACTTCGCCGTAATGAGTGTACATCCGGTATATGACCGGCTCTGTCTTTGTATGCCAATCCACTTTGCTCATAGCATTATGAGAGTACACTAGCACCGCCTGCTTGTCTGATTTCTTCGGAAGGTAGCCCTGGCTGAACTCCGAGATGTTCTTCTGAATGTCAAAGGTGAGGTTGTTATAGCCTTCCAGATAGAGTATAAGCAGCTTTTCATACTCCAGTTCCTCAACTCCTCTCTCTGGAACCTCTCCTCCCAAATTAGGGAATGGGGAGTAGGAGTCCGGATTACATCCCGATAGAAGGGCTATGGATAGAATGAAGGCAAGTGTACTTTTTTTCATATACTGAAGTCTTCTATCTCCTTAACCAGGCGTTCTATGATGTGCATCTTTTCCTGTAGCAGTTCTTCGGAGATATCCACCTTATAAAAATGCGGGTTGATAAGACGCCTCTCGCTCTGGCTCAGGCAATTTAGATTATGTTGGTAATATGCCTTTTTCTCCTGGAGACTATAGCTCTGTCCACAGCGCTGTCCATCCTTCATAACTTGTTCCTGCAGCCTATGGGCTTTGTATTCTCCTGAGATAAAGCTCTTGTATTTGTACTTGTCGAATTCGTCGAAGATGCTAACGCTCCCACCTTCAGCTATGGTCCTGTCCGTAGCGTCGCCTCTAAGGCAGGTGACATCGAGTTTGTAAACCCCTTCCTTTTCCAGACGCCAGGTGACCTGGAAGCCGGGGTCTATCATCTTTCCCCTGTCCTCAGACATTTTCATAACCGCTTTCCCGTCCAGTTCCACGAGCTTATAGACATTTCCGAAGCAAGGGTTTTCCTTGCTGGTGGCGATGGCATCGCCCACGCCATAGCAGTCAATCTTCGCGCCCTGCCTTTCCAAGTCGGAGATGAGGTATTCGTCCAAAGAGTTGGTGGCGAAGATCTTGCAGTTCTTCAGCCCGTTCTCGTCCAGAACCCTGCGCACCTCTATGGACAGGTATGCCAAGTCTCCGCTGTCCAGTCTCACCCCATAACCGTAGGGGTAGCTATCGTCAATCCCAGCTTCTCTGAAACTGCGGATAGCATTCAGAAGACCGCATTTGAGGGTGTCGTAAGTGTCTATCAGCAGGATGAGATTCTCTCCCTTGTGGGTGTCGATATAGGCCTTGAACGCTTCGTGTTCCCCTTCCACCGTACAGCCGAAGGAGGTGACGAAACTGTGGGCCATAGTGCCGGTGCTTCCACAGCCGAAAATCTTACCTGTCAGGATGTTGGAAGTGCCGGCGCAGCCGGCGATAATGGCGGCCTTTGCCCCATAGATGGCAGCCCAGGGACCGTGGGCTCTTCTGGATCCGAATTCGCTGACCGCTTTGTTCGTAGAGCGGCATACCCTGGAGGCTTTGGTGGCTACTGCCATCTGGTGGTTCATTATGCAGAGCATAGGAGTCTCAAGTACCTGGGCTTCGATGAGCGGGGCCTCCACGGTGATGATAGGCTGCTTAGGGAAGGCTATCTCTCCTTCTCTCATAGCGTAGATGTTACCCGTGAACTTCATCTTGCTGAGATATTCTCTGAAGTCAGCGTACTCTTCCCCTGGCAGGAACTTCTCAAAGAAGGATGATGGCTTGGAGCCTAAACTTTGAACCATCTCGATCACTTCGTCCACACCGCTTACCACGGCCCAGTTGTTATTCTCTGGAGCTTTTCGGTAAAAGAGATTGAAAACGGCGCGTTTGTCCTGCATTCCGCAGTCGAAGAAGGACTTTCCCATCGTGTACTGGTACTTGTCTGAGCAGTATGCGATATCTTCTAACATTTATCGGTCATTGTTAAGAATAAGTAGGCAAAAATAATAAATAAATTTTGTAAGTTTGCCCTATGATAGAGGATTTCAGACTGAGAGTCTTCGAGACTGTGTGTAAGAATGGCAGTTTTTCCGCTGCCGCCAAGCTTTTGGGTATAAGTCAGCCTGCTGTGAGTCAGCAGATAGCTGAGTTGGAGAAAGCCTTGGGCAGAAGTCTTTTCGAAAGGCAGGCTTTCAGAGTGGAATTGAATGAAGACGGGCGGAAGTTCGAAGAGTATGCCTCGAATATCCTGCACTGGTACGATGCGGCTAATCAGGCTTTCAGCCCCGATGCCCCCAGACCCTTGGAAGTGGAACTGGACAGTGGAAGGACAGTTCAGATATGGGCCCTCGGAGATGACTTGCACCTGAAACTTAAAACAGAGTAAAAACTTATTATAAACCAAACTTATACGACTATGATTTCTAATCTTAAACTATCCGGCGGCCCTTTGTCGCCACTTTGGAAATTGCTTTTCTGTCTCTTCTTTGTCTCCTGTGGTCCCACGGCCAAACTCAATTCCATCCGTAAGAGCGGGGTAAATTCTTCTCTAATGCTCCCAGGGGAAGGCGAACTGCGGCGATATGCTGGGGAGGGAAGGTCTTACGCAGAGGATTCGGAGGGCCTGTATGCTATGTCAGTAAAAAGGGATGAGGACAGTGGGGAAGTGACTGCCTTTGAGAACCTGGATGCGGCGGTGATAGTGGCCAGGTTTCGTAACACGGCCGAAAGGGCCGGACTTATCCGCTTTGACTTTATGATAGTGGCTACAGATTCCCTTCAGGACCCTTCCTGGCAGCTTCGCTTTTATCCGGTGCTGTATTTCGAGAATGACTCTCTGAGTCTAAGCCCCGTTTACTTAACCGGGGAAGATTTCAGAAAGGCTCAGTTAAAGGCGGCCAGAAAGTACGATTCTTTCCTCTCTTCTCTTTCCGCCGATTCGAGCAGATTTGTAGACAGGGGGCAGGTGGACTGGTTTAAAGCTCGTTTTCCAAACTCCGATATGTCCGATGAAAGTCTGGAGAGACATTTTAGAAGACCCCTGCTTATCGGTTTCAATGCCTTTAAGAAATCCCGTCAGCAGGAATATAGGGATAAACTGATTACGACTCCCCTGGAGGATAGTTCCGTAAGAAGGGACAGTACCTGCTTGGATCCAAGCAGGAGTTTTGTCTATCTCTACAGACAGAGTATAAAATCCAGAGCTTCACTTAACAAATTCAGCCTGAAAATTAAAACCGAGATCTGGGATGGGAAGAAAGTCCTGTATTCCTTCAAGGCCACTGAGCCTATCACTTATTATGTCAGTTCGCTGAGTTCCCTTACGGACGAAGCGCTTTGTCGAAGGCACTCTGGGGACAGCACTTACCTGAAGGGAGTGGCTCTGCTTAAGCAGCGCAGTTGGGAGCAGGCTTTGGAATTGCTCGCGGACTATGGCGACTACCATAGCGCATTGGCATACTTGGCCTTGGAATACAATGCCACCGCGAGTCAGATTCTCGAGGCTCTGGGTCAGAAGAGCGCAGCCTCGCATTACCTGCTATCCATAGCCTATGCCAGAAGAGGTCTTGAGCAGAAGGCGGTGGAGGAATTGGAATTGGCTGTAGCTATGGAGCCTACATATAAATATCGAGGCAATCTCGATCCCGAAATCGCCTCGATAATTCTAAAGTATGGACTTTTTCAGGATTATTCCTGAGAAAGTTTCTTATAGTTGTTATAGCGGATCTTTGCGTATTCCTCAGTCTTCTCGAGCAACTCTCCGGCCTTTTCAGGATAGAGTTTGGTCAGGGATGAGAAACGAACCTCGCCCTTGAGGAAGTCCTGGAACTTGCTCCAGTCAGGCTCCTTGCTGTCGAGGCTGAAGGCTTTCTTACCCTGCTCCTCGAGAGTAGGATTATAACGGTAGAGATGCCAGTATCCACATTCCACTGCGAGTTTCTCTTCTTTCTGGCTAAGTCCCATACCAGCCTTGAGTCCGTGGTTGATACAAGGAGCGTAGGCGATGATAAGGGATGGTCCGTCGTATGCCTCGGCCTCCTTGATAGCGTTCAGGTACTGAACAGGGCTGGCACCCATAGCTACCTGAGCCACATATACATAGCCGTAACTCATAGCCATCATTCCGAGGTCCTTCTTGCGTATCTTCTTTCCGGAAGCCGCGAACTTGGCGATGGCTCCTGCAGGGGTGGCCTTGGAGGACTGTCCACCGGTGTTAGAGTAGACCTCAGTGTCGAGTACGAGTATGTTCACGTTCTCACCTGAAGCGAGTACGTGGTCGAGTCCGCCGTAACCGATGTCGTAAGAGGCACCGTCACCACCGATAATCCACTGGCTGCGGGCAGGAATGAACTGCTTGAGGGCAAGGAGCTCCTTGCAGGTGTCGCAGCCACAAGCCTCCATAAGAGGAACAAGCTTGTCGGCGATTTCGCGGGTGGTCTTATAGTCGGAGCGGTTGTCCAGCCAGCTCTGGAAGAGAGTCTTCATCTCGTCAGAGCAGCAAGAGCACTGCAGCCCCTTCTTCATCAACTCGGCTACTGTCTCTCTCTTTCTCTCGCTTCCAAGTCTCATACCCAGACCGAATTCGCAGAAGTCCTCGAAGAGGGAGTTCTGCCAAGCAGGTCCGTGACCCTTTTCGTCTGTACAATAAGGGCTGGAAGGGAAGGATGCACCGTAGATGGAAGAGCAACCGGTAGCGTTGGCTATCATCATATGGTCACCGAATAGCTGGGTGATGTTCTTAATGTATGGAGTCTCACCGCAGCCTGCACAGGCGCCGCTGAACTCGAAGAGAGGCTGGGCGAACTGAGCGTTCTTAAGGTTGCTCTTAGGGTCGAATACTTTCTTGTAGCCGACCTTGGAGTTAAGATAGTCGAAGTTTTGCTGCTCGGCGGTGTTGTCGATATAAGGCTTGAGGCTAAGGGCTTTGTCCTTTGCCAGACATACGTCCACACAGTTTCCGCAACCGGTACAGTCGGCCACAGAGATGGAGAGGGCGTATTTGTACTCCTTGAGATTAGCTTTTCCGTCAGCGAATTTGAGACCCTGAGGTACTTTCTCGGCCTCTTCTGCAGTGAGCAGGAATGGACGGATAGCGGCGTGAGGGCAGACGAAGGCGCAGGTGTTACACTGGATACACTTCTCTGGCTCCCATACAGGAACGTTCACTGCCACACCACGTTTCTCATAAGCTGCGGTACCGTTAGGCATTGTACCGTCCTGGTAAGGCAGGAAGGCGCTTACAGGCAGGGAATCACCCTCTTGGGCGTTAACCTTATCTGCGATTTCCTTCACGAAAGGAGTAGCCAGGCGGCTGGCATTGTGATTGCTGAACTTGGCATTGATCTGAGCCCACTCGGCAGGAACTGTTACCTTTACATATTCTCCACCGCGGTCGATGGCGGCGTAGTTCATATTCACCACGTTCTCACCCTTCTTTCCGTAGCTCTTCAGAGCGGCAGCCTTCATATAGCTTACTGCATCCTCGGTAGGGATGATGCCGGTGATTC
This sequence comes from uncultured Bacteroidales bacterium, assembly GCA_945983015.1. Lineage (GTDB taxonomy): Bacteria > Bacteroidota > Bacteroidia > Bacteroidales > UBA932 > Cryptobacteroides. The sequence goes on along the minus strand of CAMFSN010000003.1, from coordinate 16,372 downwards.
TGAAGAAGGCACTCTGGAGTATGGTGTTAGTCCTTCCGCCCAGACCGATCTCGGCTGCTATCTTGGTAGCGTTTATGATGTAGAAGTTGATATGCTTGCGTCCGATGACTGCCTTAACATGGTCAGGGATTCTCTCTATGGTTTCCTTTTCGTCCCAGAGGGAGTTGAGCAGGAAGGAACCTCCCTCCTTGATGCCCTTCAGAACGTCGTATTTCTCGAGATAGGAAGGAACGTGGCAGGCTACGAAGTCAGGAGTGTTTACCAGGTATGGGGCGTGGATAGGCTTCTGACCGAAACGCAGGTGTGAGCAGGTGTAACCGCCGGACTTCTTAGAGTCGTAGTCGAAGTAAGCCTGGCTGTAGAGATCGGTGTGAGAACCGATGATCTTGATGGTGTTCTTGTTAGCACCCACGGTACCGTCTGAACCCAATCCGTAGAACTTGCACTCGGTGGTGCCTGGTTTTACGATGCTGACCTCGCTCTTGATAGGAAGGCTCTTGAAGGTGACGTCATCCACGATACCGATGGTGAAGTCGTTCTTAGGCTCTTTCTGCTCGAGGTTGTCGAATACGGCGATAATCTGGGCAGGGGTGGTATCCTTGCTGGAAAGTCCGTAGCGTCCGCCCACGATGAGAGGGGCATTGGCCTGACCCTGGAATACGGTCTTGATGTCCAGGTAAAGAGGCTCTCCCAGAGAACCAGGCTCCTTGGTGCGGTCCAGAACTGCAATTTTCTTTACATTCTTAGGCAGGACCTTAAGCAGGTACTTGGCACTGAAAGGACGATAGAGGTGAACGGATACAACTCCGTACTTGCGACCTCTTTCTCTCAGGTAGTCTATGGTCTCGCAGATGGTCTCGGTAACTGAACCCATAGCGATGATGATGTTCTCGGCATCAGGGGAACCGTAGTAGTCGAAAGGTCTGTACTGGCGGCCTGAGATCTCTCCGATTTCTCCCATATATCTGGCGACGATGTCTGGAACGGCATCGTAAGCCTGATTCCTGGACTCTACAGCCTGGAAGTAAACGTCTCCGTTCTGGGCTGTACCACGGGTAACAGGGGCATCAGGGTTCAGGGCGCGGTTACGGAAGTTCTGAAGGGCCTTCTCGCTGACCAGTCCCTTGAGTTCCTGCTCGTCTAACAGTTCTATCTTCTGAATCTCGTGTGAGGTGCGGAATCCATCGAAGAAATGCAGGAATGGAATGCTGCTCTTGATGGTGGACAGATGGGCTACAGCTGCCATATCTTGGGCCTCCTGAACAGAGCCTGAAGCAAGCATGGCGAAACCTGTCTGCCTGCAGGCCATAACGTCCTGATGATCTCCGAAGATGGAGAGGGCGTGGCTGGCAAGGGCGCGGGCAGATACGTGGAACACTGTAGGAAGCATCTCACCTGCGATTTTGTACATATTAGGTATCATCAGCAGCAGTCCCTGAGAAGCGGTGAAGGTGCTGGTAAGGGCACCGGCCTGAAGAGCTCCGTGAACGGCACCTGCTGCACCTGCTTCACTCTGCATCTCGGTCACCTTTACGGTCTCACCCCAAAGGTTCTTTTTTCCTGCTGCTGACCATTCATCCACATTCTCGGCCATAGTGGATGAAGGCGTGATAGGGTAGATGGCTGCGCTCTCGCTGAAAAGGTATGCGATGTTGCTCGCAGCCTGATTACCATCACAGGTAATAAATTTCTTTTCTTTAGACATAGTTTGTATAAATGATGATTTGTTTATTGAATTCCACTGATTTCCACTTCCGCTCCCGCAATCCTTCTTACCAGTCCCTGAAGCACTGTTCCGGGACCCAGTTCCAAGAAGGAGTCGGCTCCGTCGGCGAGCATATTCTCCACCGTCTTTGTCCAGAGTACAGGTGACGTGAGCTGCCTCAGCAGGTTTTCCCTGATTCTGGAAGCCTCCTTCTCGGGCTTCGCTGTAACGTTCTGATATACAGGTATCTGTGCGTCTTTGAAGTCTAGTTTTTCTATTATGTCTGCCAATTCCTCCGCGGCCCCTTCCATCAGTGCACTGTGGAAAGCTCCGCTCACCGCCAGTGGCAGCGCCCTTTTGGCTCCGAGCTCCTTTAACTTCCGGCAGGCGGCATTCACCGCTTCTATCTCACCGGAGATAACCACTTGACCTTTACAATTATAGTTTGCTGCTACCACGAGCCCTTCCTGCACGGAGGCACAACAATCTTCTATGAGCTTGTCTTCCAGTCCTATTATGGCTGCCATTCCTCCCGGATTCTTTTCACAGCAGCGCTGCATGGCCTCGGCTCTTCTTCTCACCAGCTCCAGTGCCTGAGGAAATTCCAGCACTCCGGCTGTGCACAGGGCGGCTAATTCTCCCAGCGAGTGTCCTGCGACCATATCCGGTCTGCTTAGTCCAGAGCATAAGGCCAATGCACAAGAGTGTATAAAAATGGCAGGCTGAGTCACTTCCGTTCTTTTCAGATCCTCTGCGCTGCCATTGAACATAATATCAGTTATCTTGAAGCCAAGTATCTTGTCAGCCTCCTCCATAAGTTCGCGCGCCTGCCTGGAACTCTCGTAGAGGCTCCGACCCATACCGCTGAACTGTGACCCTTGGCCGGGGAAAATGTATGCTTTAGACATATTGGCCTTGTGTTTTAGTAGTTTCCTACAAATATAACAAAAAGCTATGTAAAATCACTTGATTCTCGTGAAGAATTGTGTCAATTCCGGATTGTCCAGTGCTATCCAGAGCATAGAGCTTGCACTGAGGCGTTCTATTACATAGTCGTGGCTCCAGAATCCGCTGTCGTGGTCGTATTTGCCTTCTATTACTGCACCCTGCTCTGCACTGATGCTCAGGGCATAAGTTCCGCTCATCGTGTGGGGAGCATCCTGGAAGCTGTCCAGATTAGTGACTATCTCGAAACTGTGCTCGCTTCTCTCCAGGCTCAATTCCAGAAAAGTTCCATCGAGCAGAGTCTTTCCGTTAACTTGCTCCAGAGTCCACTTTCCGCTGATATTGTTATAGTTCACTTCCAGAAGCGGTTCACTTCCGTCTTTTGAGTTCTCTTTGCTGCAGGATAGCAGCGCTGTGGCAAGGCACAGGCCCAAAAGGAATTTCACGAATTTCATATTATTTTACCTTTATTATCACTTTAGTCTGTTTCTCTTTACATTCCAGATACAGAGGGTACTCCCCGCTGGAGTGAGCCTTGTCCGGCTTATATTCCACCAGAATGCTCTCCTTGCCCAGTTTAGCCTTCAGGAAAGGCGGGAGGAAGTCCTGTCTCAATTTCAGCTCCGAGGCCTGGTCGGAGAGTTTCCTATAGCCTATCCTGGACTTCGCCCTTTTTCCTTTCTGGAAGACTATCTCCTTAGTCTGCAGGGCGTAAGGCCCCATTCTATAGGGATAAGGGGAATCGTCCACCACTCTTATCCTAAGGCTTAGGATGCTTTCTACTTCCTCAGACTGGTCGGTATAAACATATACTTTGCTGTCGAAACTTCCGCTTCTGCCCTTTGGTGAGTATTTCAGGATGATGCTAGCCTTTTCTCCGGGCTGAATCAAGTCTGCACTGCAAGTGGCTGACGAGCAGGAGCAGTTGGTCCTAAGGGAACTGATCCTCAGTGGCTTCCCGCTTATGTTCTCGAACTCGTAGCTGAAACTCTGTATGGGATCGCTCTCCTTGATACTGCCTCCTTCCAGAACGCTAACAGGAAAATAGAGACTCTGTGCGCCTGCACTCAGGCACAGAGACAATCCTAGGAATATGCTCAAAAAGCCTTTATTCATTATAACCAGCCTTGTCCGCTGTTTTCTCTGACAGTAATCACAAAATCAAAGCTCTGGCCGTCCCCTGCACTGATTTTGGCCTTGGTCTGACCCTGAGCGAGTCCGTAGAATAACAGCTGCGAGCCTTCTAACTTGGCATCTGCTATGCCCTTTTGTTCAATCTCGAGGCTGTAGCTGAGATTTTCTCCGTTTTGGAAATACCTGGCAGGGGAGTATCGGGCCTCTTGGCCCAGAGTCAGCAGGACATTTGGAAAACTCATCTCCACTCCTGCTCCCTCTATGGCTTTGAGGAAGGCGTAGGCATCGGCCTGACCGGCACCCATCTTACCCTTGTAGGCATTCAGGTCTATGGAGTTGTAATGGTTTTCGCCCAGGTCTGCCACCCATTTGTAATAGTATTTGAGTTCATCCGTATTCCAGTGACTCTCTATCTCCTGAGCCGAAGAATAGAGTAATTCTATGACTTCTTCAGCCTTGAAGTGCCTGCGCAGCTGGGCGGCATAGGATAGTCCGAGGGCCACTACTCCACTTACGTGCGGACAGGCCATTGAGGTGCCTTCCATATAGCCGTAGCCGCTCGGGCTGACAGTGCGTGGCATCGTGGAGAGGATGCAGCCTATGGCACCCTTGTTCGAGCCTTCGCCCCAGTCATAGTAGTAGTCCTGATCTCCGCCCGGGGCACTGATGGTGGTTCCGGGGCCGAAGTTCGTATAGATGGCCGGGCTGTAATCTCCGGCAGTTGCGGCTACGGATACGAAGTCCGGATAGGCTCCAGGGTATCCTGCAGCAGGAGCGCTTTCGTTGCCGGCGGCGAAGATGGCTATGCCTCCGTCGATTACTCCGTCAGGGGAGCCGGCATTGTGGATAAAGTAGTCAAGAGCCTTGGCCTCCAGCATATTATCCTTCTTCCAACTGTCGTCATCCCCGTACTGTGGCATCCAGTCGTATGGGTTTGCGGCACCGGAAGTATAGCCCCAGCTGCACTGCAGGATTACCGCTCCGTTGTCAGCGGCGTATTTGATGGCCCTGACTTCGTCGAGCACGGTGCCGGCATAGTTCCCGCTGAAAATCTGGCAGGACATAATGCGTACGCCTTTCTGTCCATTTTTGCCTCCTGCTATGCTTTCGAGTCCTTCTCCGTCATTCAGAGCTGCTATGACTCCGGCCACGTGTGTGCCGTGTCCGCTGTCGTTTACGTCGTCAGTAGATATGACTCCGGTGCCTCTGGTGAAATTATAACCGTAATAGTCCCCGACATAGCCGTTGCCGTCATTGTCCTGGTGGGAGCGGAAGATCTCGTCTTCGTTAGTCCACATATTAGGGGCGAGTTCAGGATGGGTATAATCCACGCCTTCGTCCAGAACGGCTACTATGATATCCGGATCTCCGCAGCTTAAATCCCAGGCTTTCAGAACATTGACATCTGCTCCGGCTATGAATTTCCGCTCTTTCAGATCGCCCGTGTTATGCAGGTTCCACTGATACTTGAAATAGGATTCGCCTCCTGCCTTGGTCTGCTGAAAAGGTATGGAGCGGCCGGTGTAGGCCTTTTTGAGGCTGCGGTTGTATTCCACGCGGCTGACTTCTCCCAGTTTGTTGAGTCTGCTTCCCAGCTTGTCCTGTTCCACTCCTTCATCAAAGCGGACTACGTACCAGAGGTTCAGGCCTTCCTTTACTGCAGTTTCCTCAGTTCTTTTATCCACGGGAAATACCCTTTCTACAGTGCAGCCTTGAAGTGTCTGAAGCACTTCATTCACTGAGATGGAGGAACTTTTGCACAAGCCTTGCTGTTCTATGATGCCGGCGACTTGAGGGCTGAATTTTACCAGAAGTTCACCCTGAACCACGGAGTCATCCCTTCCTGGAGCAGTTTGCTCCTGAGGCAGGATGAGTTCTGCGTTCTGGCATCCGCATATCAGCAGGCTTGCACCCAATATGATATAGAGTTTCTTATTCATTGTCTGTCATATTGTTAGGGTTAAACTTCTTGTTTACATATTCCTTATAATAGTAATCCAGGTTCGCCGGTTCGTTGCTGAATCCGGTGGAATTGCCGTCTTGGTCCCTTCCATCAGACTGAGGGAAAATCAGAGCGTCCGGAATCCAGAGATCCAACTTCGGGTGGTAAAGCAGCCAGTTTGGGAGTTCTCCGCTTAGACGGTTCAGGTTGATGGAGAAGAAGTTAGTGTTAGCTAACACTTTAGGCAGACCTATCAGGATGCTCGGCAGGGTGTCGCAGGCGTTGACTTCCTCCTCCGTCCACTTAGGGAAGTCGGGATCGTCTTCGAGGGAAGGAATACTGCCCTGGAAGTGATTTACGCTCAGCCTAAGGGTGTCTAGAGTATCCCATTTAAGAATTTTGACAGGGAAGTGCCTCTTGCCGTTCTCGTCCTTAGGACATTCTTCCACGAAACCGCCTATGTTATCCTTGTTGAAATTGGACAGGTCGTAATCGCTGTATCGGATATTGGCATTCAGCAGCAAAGTCCTGAGCTTAGGGAAGTTCTCCTTGCAGAGTACCTCAGGGAAAGCCTGGAAATTGTTTCCGCTCAGGTCCAGATACTCGAGATTCTCCAGTTTATAAAAATCTTCAGGCAGGGAGGTAAGACCGTATGCGCTGATAGTCAAGTTTTTGAGTTGAGGAAGTTTGCAGATGAACTCGCCCGGGTCGAAACTGTAGAGGAAGGTGTTCGTGTTACCGAAGAATGTAAGTGTCTCGGCAGCAGTCAGGTATTGTACCTGGAAAGGAATGCCTTCCTTGATGTTAAACAGTACGAAGGAGGCCGAGCGGATTCTGCCCTTGTTGGGACCGGATTTCCACACGGTCACATTGTCCCAATTGGCCATCCTTTCGGAGCTGTTGATCTGTCCCATACAGCCCAGAGCATTATGTATGGCTAAAACAGCGAGGGAATCTCCCTTTATTCCTATCTCTATAGGCTCTGCAGACTTCTGTCTGATTTCCAGCTTGTCTTGTCTGCTAAGGCTTATGCTCTGGTCCAGGGCGAGGAACTCGACTTCGAGCTGCCTGTCATACTGATAGATGTTGATATCCCATTCGAAGTTCAATTTGACTTTGCGAGGTCTTGCCCCTCTGTCTAAATTGAGCTCCGGAACCGAGCATCTAAGCCACTTGGCTTTGGTTTGGAGAGGATCGTTCTTGTCTATTATCTTCACCTCGAAAGGGGTGTTGGCAGTAAGTTCCAGAGTGAAACTGCGCTTTCCGAAATCAGCATAGCTCTCTATCTCCAGTTCTTGTTTTTCGCAGCTGATCTCGTAGTTGAAGCCCTCCTGTTTGACCTTGATTTCCTGTCTTTTTCCGTCAGAGAGTCTTTCCAGTCTAACCAGACCTTCCCGAGGATTAACGGTAAGCGCAGAATCAACTATTATCTTGCACTCTACGCTGCCTACTCCATTGGCAGGGGATACGGTAATCCAGGGCTCCTGGGTCTTAGCTATCCATTCAGAGTCGGAGGAGAGTCTCAGAGCTCTGGTACCACCTTCCGGTCCCAGACTGATTTCCTGTCCCGAAATCTCAAATTCCACCTGCTTTTCCTCCACGCAGGAAGATAACAGGGCAGAAAGAAGGACGAGGCTTGTAATATATCTTCTATTATTCATCATATACTCTAAACTGTAGGGATATACTGGCAATTTCTGATGTCCTGGGTCTCGTCATAGATGAGGTGGAACTGACCTCTGGCGTAGGCCGTGCAGATATCTGAGGCATCGAAGACGATGTTAGGATTGTCGCTGATTTCCAGGATGTAACAGAGGGTGGAGATGGTGTCATCTATTTTTCCCAGATTATTTGAGCCTATGTAGAATCCTCTTAGACCCTTGTGGTTGTAAATTCCGTTTGGCCATTGTTCCAGACATCTTTCTCCGTTTTCTCTCTGTCCTCGTATGGCGAATACGGTAAGGTAGGCGCTGTCCAGCGGCTCGAATGGGAATACCTTGAAGCTGTTATAAGACAGGTCTATGCCGTAAAGGTATGGCAGGTTAACTCCGTTCAAACTGCTTGGCAGGTCATTCAAACGATTGTAGGACAAATCGATAGACTTGATATACTTGGCATTCTCATAGATAAAGCATTCCGAAGGAATCTCCTTTATCGCACAGCCTCTGAAGGAGAAGTTCTGTATGGAGGAGTTGCTTTCGGCAAAGGCCGTAGGAAGACTTGTCAATTCCATATTGTTTCCCAGGTTGAGGGTCTCGGCCTTAAGTCCCTTGTAGGAGCTTCCGCTGTTCTGGACTCCGCTGATGTGATTGAATGAGAAATCTATGGAACCCATAAAGTATGGAGTCTGGGTGGTGAAGATGTCAGGCAGTTCGCTAAAGAGGTTGAAGGCGGCGGTGAAACTCTCCACATCATCCACTTTCATAAACAGACCCTTTTCGTCCACCGGCAGACTGCTGAGCTTGTTATGGTCCAGATAAAGCTGCACTACGGAAATCTCCTGTCCGAAGGCCTCAGTGATTTCACTTATCTGATTGTATGCCAAATCGAACAGACCCAGCTTTTTCAGATTCCTTATCTGCGCGCCGTCTATGCGGCTGATGTTGTTCAAATTAAAGTAAAGTATCTGCAACTTTGTCTGGGAGGCTCCGGTGCAGAGGTATTCCAGAGCTTTTTCTATCTCTTCACTGCTCATCTGGGAGTTGTTCCCCAGATTTACGGAGATCAGGTTAGGAAGTTCTTTGAGGGCTTCCGGAGCCTTGCTCATCTTTGTGCAGTTATAGAGCTCCAGATCCGTCAGGGATTCGAGCTCCGAGAATCTCTGCGGCAGTTCGGCGAGTTCGCCGTTGGCTATGTAGAGGGTTTCCAGTTTTTTCAGATTGCCAATCTCTTCCGGTAGGGACTTGAGCCCGTTGCAGAGTTTGCGGTGCACTACGTCCATAGGCTGGATAAGGCTGTGCCCATCTTCTTTGTCTATCAGCTCTTCCTCGCTGTAGCGTTCGTAAAGTTCTGTCTGAGGCAGGCTTATCCCGTTTTCCCTGAGAGCCACGGCGATAGGCTCGGTAAATGGAGTGGCAGGGTGTATCATTTTCAGATATTCCTTATGCCTTTCCATTCTGTTTGTCTCGTTCATCCCTGGCTGTATGCTAGGGTCGAATTCGAAGAGGTTGATGTCGTTGTGAGAACCCAGATATAGTTCCACCAGCTCGCTAAGATCTCCTATGGCTGGGGAGAGATGTCCTCTGAAGCCGAAATCGCTGATATTGATCAGGGCCACTCTGCCGTTGCTGTGAAGCTGCACTCCTGGCTGGTCGCCCCATAGGTCCGGATCCTTCTCGAAATTCCAGTTCGCTCCTCTAGGCCAATCCTCTCCGAAATAATACCAATTCGGACCGTCCAGAGATTCCCAAATTTTTCTTAGTGCCAGATAGTCCTGCATATAAGCGGCAGACTCGTTCAGTTTCACTGGCACCTTCACTTCTGTCAGACAGTTGTCCTTTACCTCGAAGACTTCCGCGTTCAGGTCTGCATTATACTCCAGCAGTTTGCCTTCCTTATCTCTTACGGTGTAGGAGTTAATGAGATAAGTGCCACCTTTGACTGTGACTATGCTGTCGCAGACTACGGAAGAGGTCCTGTAGTAGGAGCCTTCCTCTTTGAAATGGATGTCGAAATTGCCTTTCAGATGCTCTATCAGGGTTTTGACTCCGGTCTGGCTGTTCTTGAGCTCCAGGTCCACTTCGGCGATTTCATCGAAGGTGTATTCCCTGACAGAGGCCTTGGTAAAGACTTTTTCGAGGGTGAATTTGACCTGTCCTCGAGGACTAACCTTGACAGTAATGTCGTGGCTGGTCAGACCTCCTGCAAGCACTTCAAATTCTCCTGCACTTCCTCCATTGTAGAGTTCTTCGTCCAAGGCGTCGAAAAGCGTAAAGGCTTTGATTTTATAATTGCCTTTTACCAGTTGGAGTTTCTCACTTCTCAAACCCCACTCCGTGCTGCTTTGATCCTGAGCTCGAAGCACAAGGGTCTGGGAAATCTGTTTGTTAGAGTACTCCAGCATTAAAAGGATTTTGCTGGCATCTTTCAGATAGTCCAGTTCACTCACTATGGCTTTGCTCTCATAGGAGGCTTCCTTATAGAGCTTGAACTGTACATATCCGTAATCCTTCTCCCGCAGGTCTTCCGCTTCCTCCTGAATACAGGAGAAAGCCGGAAGAATCGTCAGCAGGATAGCTGCCAGTCTAAAGAAGAATTGATTTTTAAAAGTCATTTTATGTTATTGTGTTCTTGTGCAAACGAGAAAATAGTGCTCGGACCATTGGGCATCGTGGAACCAGAAGTAATCGACCAGCCCGACTTCGCTCATACTAACCCACAGTGTTCCGTCTTCGTATTCTCCCTGAAGCCAATAGTCGTAGGATCCTTCCCCGTTCCCATAAGCTGGACCAGGATTATAGGAAGGGCACTTAACTGTAGGCATTTGAGGGAATGCGCTCGTATAGGTCAGGGTGTAAACCTTCTCCACGTCCAGAATTGAGCCGAATTCACCTTTAAGCATCTGCAGGACTTCGTCTGAAGCTCCTTTCTGGAGCTGAGCACCCGTTACATATTCAGGAGTAAGAAAACTGAATGGAGTATTGGTAGCATTCTCGTCCTTAGCTTCAGGATCCCAGGTGAAATAGATGGCGGCAAAAGGAGCGCTTTTACCCCGGAGTGTGATGACGCAGGAAGTGACCTCTTGAACGCTCTCGCCCTTAGAGACGGTGAACTGCTGCTCATTGAAAGGCTCCAGATAGAAGGTCCCGTCGTTGAGCTCATTGCCGTCAAACCCAAGTAATTGAACGTTCCAGTAGCTGGTCTCGGATTTGAGCACGGTGTCGAAAGACGATACGGTAACCGCATATATATCGGAGACACCTGTAATGGAGTAGACTCCCTGATAGATATCATCGGATTCGCTGAGGTGTTGTACATTACCTGTTCCGTTTACGATGGAGATAATTCCATCAGTCTCATCGTCTCCTCCTCCTATCTCCTGACCTTCTCTGTAAAGGCACTGGATCACGGCCTTGCCCTTCCCTTCGGCATCGTAGAACACTACGAAGGACTCAGGCTCTTCGCCCTCTAATGGCTTGTAGAGCTGAGGGTTCATATAGAGAGTGCTCTTGCTGTTATTTGAGAAAGGATTCAGTTCCAGCCAGAATCCGTCCTCTGGTACAGTGCTGCCCCAGAAGTTGCAGAACTCATAGTGATCGAAGGCCTCGCTGAATATTAGGGTAGCCTGGGAATATTCGTCGGTATAGGTAAGGGTGTAGGCCTCTTCGCAGTAGAACATAGAGTGCATCCAACCCTTTTCGAGTTTTACAAGTTCAGCCTTGTAAGTGTCATCTTCATTATCTGAAAGGGTGATATAATCTCCACCTACAGGATCAGTCTTAGGGGCGGCTTCCTGCTCCAGACGGCAGAGGACATAAGGCTGGAATTTCTCGAGGAACTCGCAGCTGTTAGGATCGCAAAGATCTTCTACTGGAGTCGCTGAGAGGCTCTTAGGCAGGATGAGAATGTCGGCTACTCTGGCATCTCCATCGTTAGCTTTAGGAGTAATCTCTACAGTGGCGTTCTTGAGGTATGAATCGCCGGAATTGAACTTGATCTCTGACTCTACCCAGTCAGCATAGCTGGTCTCGTGCCTCTCACCATTGAATTCCAGGGCTTTAACTACGAAACCTTCCACTCCGCGGACATAAGCTATTCCAGGTACTTCGCTGAATCCTCCGGTAGGCATCTGCTGCTCACCGGCTGCGTTGAAGATGAAACTGGTAGAGGTCTCGATCTCCAGTCTGTCCACAAATGCGGGCAGCTTGATCTCTAGGCTTTCTTCTACTGAAGTGTTAACGCTGTCCAGGAATTTGACATTGTCTTTAGCTCCGTTCTCGTTTTCTGAGCTCAGAATGGCGCTCAGGATGAACTCGGTGGCACCTGCCTCTCCGGAATTCACTTCACCTGCGCTAAGCCACTCTGGCAGGGAAAGGTTCCATGCATAGTTGCTGATAACCTTAACAGGGATAGAGTACCTTACGCTTCCGGCAAAGCTGATGAGCTCTGCGCTCTCTGCTTTCTCATAAACATAGGCTCCGTTTTCCCTGGCAAAATCATATTCGCCAGCCTGGCCTACATATATTTCGAAAGTTCTTTCGAGGGCAAGTCTGGTGTATTCAGCTACCTTCTTGGTCTGCTCGGCCATGGTGAGGTTGACGGTACATACACGGTTGTTGTCCAATTCTTCAGTCTCGGAGAATACGATGGTAGCTTTGATCTCGCCGGCTTCTCCGGAGATGCTGCTCTCTTTGAGACCGTCGTCATCGATCCAGAAGAAGTTACCAGCACCCTCGCCTTCAATGCTGAGGGTCCAGTCAAGATTCGCAGCAAGGCTGAGTTCCACAGATTCTCCTGCCTTTACTGTGCGAATATCAACTTCCTCAGGGAATACGGGTTCAACCACCACATCAGGGTTTTCCGGTTGAATACAAGAGCTTGCGAACAGTGCTGTTAGAGCGCAAGCGATGCTTAATTTAGAATAATTTTTCATCGTTTTATTTATTTAACATTTACATTCCATTTTCTTCCTGAAGGCGTCTGGCCTCTTCATCGCTAACCCATTCCATAATGTTGTAGAAATGGCCTACGGTGCCGATAGAAGTGTTCAGGTCGTTCACGTACATAGCAGTCCATATATAGAGGTAACTGCCACAGTTATAGTAGTAAGAGTCGTATAGATAGCTGTTTATGGCCCTGATTCTGTCATCTCCGTGAGCCATTCCGAAGAAAGAGCCCTCGTCGCTGATGATCTGTTCTCCATCCATACTCACCACAGGGTTCAGAGGGTCGGAAGTGTCGAATCGGAGCACAATGTCATAGCCATCGTTCATCCAATTCTCGCAGATGATACAGTCTTCCTTAGTCGGGTGAGGCTTGGTTTTGATAAGTCTCTGATAAGAACCGTAAGGGTTGAAGTTCTGAAGGAAAGTGGAAGAGAGTACGCACCATCCGCAGAAATTGTTCCTGTCGAAAGGACAGGTCTTTACGAGCTGCACCTTGGTCTTGGTTCCATAGAGATCCATGGCGAGCTTTTCATTCATTATCAGATTCAGGCAGATAATCAAATCATTCCCGCTTTCCAGATTCTCGTAATGGCCCTTTACTCTGAGCTCTGTCTTGTTAGAACCGGCCGGAATAGTCAAGGTGTTTGATTCCAGAGAGTAATGCAGCCCTTCTATGGCGCTGCTCTCGGTATCTATAACCTCCACGGCTATCACCCTGTCATAGTTACAACTGACAGTCGAGACCACCGGAACGCTGAAATATCCGTCCTCTTGCCCTACGGCATAGGCTTTCAGGGTATCGGCGAACATAATGTATTCGGCATCAGAGTATTCTATATAGTGCTCCTGGCAGGAACAGAGCAGTGCTCCAAGTACAATGACTAATATGTATTTAAACTTTTTCATTCTATTTGTTGCTTTCATTTCCTTCAATCTCGGATCCAGGGGCCTCCAGTTCGTTTCTCGGTATAGGCCATACAAAGAGCGGATCATCAGCTGCCACCTTAAGGCTGCTGCCCTCGCTTTGACAACCTGTCTGACTGCTTCTCTCGAATCCCTTGTGCCATCTCTTCAGGTCGTTCAGGCGGAAACCTTCCATATAGAGTTCCCTCACCCTTTCCTCGCTTATGGTTTCAAGCCAATTCTGTTCGTTCATACTGACATTTCCGCCATTTGAGTAGCGTTTGGAGCGAAGGGCATTCAGGTCGGAATTGGCCTTGGAGATATTCCCCTTCCGGCAGAAAGCCTCGCTACGGATCAGGTACTGTTCGGCCAGACGCAGAGGCTTAGGCATACAGACGTGGTAAATATAATTGGCCATAAAACCCTCGTTGCCCATATATTTGGTGAGCAGCGGCCAAGTAAGTCCGTGGCTATATCCGGTCTGAGCCTCAGTGAAATAGGCATCGTACCTTTGGTCAGAGCTATTGTAGAGGTTCAGCACCCAGCTTGCCGGCACATAATCCGGATAATAATAGGTGAAATCACGGTTGAAATTCAGGAAGACCTGTCCTATAGGCGAGCCATAGGAGGTGGAGGTGTAGCCTATCTTGAAGATAATCTCGAAGGCGGCATCGTTAGTCCACATATAATCCAGGTAGGATTTCGTTCCGGTGTAGATGGAATTGGCGTCTGCCAATTTATATACCCCGCTGTCTATCAGATAGCTGGCGTGCTCGATGGCCCCGTCCCAATCCTCCATATTCAAGCATACTCTCGCCCAGAGCGCCTGAACTGCTCCATAAGAGAAATACGGGGCGTTAGACTGGTCCGAATCAGGGTCAAAGAGTTCGCTTGCCTTCTGCAAGTCCTTGATTATAAATTCATAAGTCTGGGCAAGTGTGGCTCTTTTCTTCGGGGCTTCCTTATAATAGCTATCCGCGAGTACAAGCCCCAGCTCCTCCTTTGTCTGCTCGCTGTATGCCTTGCAGAAGCATTTGGCCAGTTCGCTGTATGCCAATGCCCTCGCGCACAAAACCTCCCCGTGAAGGTGGTCCAGATACTGAATCTGCTCGTCGTCGGTCAGGCTCGCTTTCAATTCATCCACTCCGTCCAGGAAGAAGTTGCAGGAGCCTATTACCGAATAGAGTCCGGCATAGATGCTGCCTATCTCGCTGTTCGTGGAGAGGATTTTCCATCTCCATAAGTTTCCGTAGGTGTTGGAATTACCCTGAACCGCATAGACCAGGTCTGCTTGAATGTCAGGGCAAAGAGTGAGGTGGCCACTGTATAGGGCTCCGCTCATTAGTTTCTTGTAAATTCCGTTACATATCTGGTCAGCTCCGTTAAGCGAACTCATTCCTTCGCCCAGAAGTAGATTGTCCGCTGGAGTCTTGTCCAGACAGGAAACCAGACCCAGAGCTGCAATAGATGTCAGAATAATATTTTTTAGACTCTTCATACTCTTCTAGAAATTAATGTCCAGACCGAAGGTGAACTGCCTTGACATAGGATACTGGGCAGCGTAGATATTAGCTACACCTTCTGGATCAAGTCCGGAGAAGTTGGTGAATGTCAACAGGTTCTGGGCCTGAATATAGATTCTCAGATTGTTAATGAAGGCGAGTTTGCCGACATTATAGCTGAGCATCAGATTCTTAAGTCTTAGGAAAGAGGCATCCTCGAGCAGACGGCTGTCGAACTCGGTGTAAACTCCGTGACGAGGAATATCAGTGATGTCCCCGGGTTGCTTCCACCTGTCCAGCAGTCGTCTGGACTGGTTGTAGGATGCGAAGCGTCCGTTACTCTCGTCGAAATAGCGGTCGTTGTTTATCATCCACCTGTCTGCCACCCAGCTGAATTGGGCGCTTAGACTCAGAGCCCCGTAGCTTATGGTGCTGCCGAACCCTCCCTGCCAAGGAGCATAGAAACTCTTTCCTATCAGAACTTTATCCTCGTCTCTGAGCTCATTTGTGAGATTTCCGTCCTTGTCGTACCAAAGGGCATCACCATTGGCCGGATTGACTCCGGCATAGCGGTTCAGGTAGAACTCACCCAGAGGGTGACCTACCACCAGTTTGGTGTTGGTGTTGGCATTCTCGTATTCTGTAACGCCGTTGTAAAGTTCCTTGATACGGTTATGGTTATAGCCGACATTGGCATTTATATTCCATACGAACTTGCCGCTTCTGAGCAGGTCAGCGCTCAGGTTAAGCTCGATACCGCGGTTAACCATAGCTCCCACATTGTCCCAGCGGTAGCCGAAACCGTTCGACTGGGCATAGGAGAGTGGTACCATCATCAGCATATCGGAGGTGTATTTGTTATAAAGCTCGATATCGGCATTTATCCTGCTGAGTATGCCCAGATGGAAAGCCAGGTTTGTGGTCCAGCAGTTCTCCCAGCTAAGGTTTTCATTTCCAGGCTGTACGGGGCTCAAGGCTGAATCTCCCAGATAGTCCCCGCTACCTCCGATAAGGGCCAGGTGTTCGTAGTTAGGGATGGAAGAGTTGCCGGAGGTGCCACTGCTCAGGGAAATCTGGGCAGTGCTAAAGTAATCCCTGTAAGGGAAGAAGAAATCTTCGTTTCTAAGGTCCCACATCAGACCCAGTGCTCCGAACACGCCCCAACGATTGTTCTTTCCGAAGCGGGATGAGGCGTCGGCTCTTAGGGAAGCCTCGGAATAGATACGGTTCTGGAAGTTATATTCAGCCCTTCCAAAGAAGGAGAGTCGGGAGTAGTCTGAATCGGCCCAGCTGTCCCAGGAAGTCACTCTGGTGGCGAAGGCTATGTCGGTGAGCTTGTCGTTGCTCGTGCCTTTACCCTGCAGGGAGAAGCCCTCGGAGTGATAATCTTCGTATTCCTGACCTAAAAGGAAGGTGAAATCGTGGTCGGAGCCTAGATTCAGAAGATAAGTCAAGGTGTTAGACATCTGAAGATTCAGATAAGTGGCGCTGCTTCTCGAGGCGCTGCCTTCTTCCTGATTTGGAGCATAGCTCGGGAAGGATTGGCTGAAGCCTTCCGTATGGGTGAAATCAAAGGAGGCCTGAGTCCTTAATTTCAAGTTCTTAATCAGGTCCAATTCGGCATAGACTACTGACA
>CAMFSN010000002.1 GCA_945983015.1 uncultured Bacteroidales bacterium | reverse complement strand
GAACTAATCGCACCATATATCCTTTAGCGCGTGCTAAAGGACTGCAAATATACAACATAACCTAAGGTACGAGTCAAGTCTATTTTATTTTATCTTGAAATTTATTAACTTGCATGGCTTTTTTTAAATCCAAGAAACCGAAAACTATAAATTTATGGGAGTGAAAAATATGCTGGTAGCCAATTTCCTGCTTTCTTGTGCAGGCAGTATCCAGCTCGTAAAATTGAACAAAGCCAGCCGGAATCCTCAGGATGCGGCCGCACATACTCTTAGAAACATCATTAATTACGCTAAAGACAGCGTTTACGGAAAAGAGCACAATTTTGCTCAAATCCTAGAAGCCAAAACAGATGAGGAACTCTTCAAACTCTGGCAGCAGAATGTTCCGGTAAATGAATACGAAGACCTTCGCCCTTATGTGGAAAGGCATAAAAACGGAGAATCTGACATCCTCTTCCCCGGCAAACCGATAATGTATGCCACCACCTCAGGCTCTACTGCTGAGCCGAAATGGATTCCTATGACTCAGGAGTATATGAAGATGGTTTACAGCAAGATGACTCATCTCTGGCTGTTTAACTTCATCCGAAATCGCCCGAAGGTTTATTCCGGCAAGGCTCTGAGTATCGTGGGTAAGGTTGTGGAAGGATATGCTCCAGACGGCACCGTCCACGGCTCCGTATCGGGAGTAACCCAGAGGGATTGCCCTAACTTTATGAAAGTGCTTTATAGTAATCCACAGTGCGTTTACTCCATAACTGACTATAACTCTCGGTATTATGTCCTGATGAGAATGGGTATCGAGCAGGATATCAGCATCATTATCACTGCCAATCCTTCCACCATAGTCGAGCTTCAGAACAATGTTAATGAATACTTTGACGACTACGTAACGGACATCGAAAACGGAACCATCTCGAAGAAACTTGACATAGCTCCGGAGATTCGTGCTGAGCTTGAGGCTTGCGTACATCCGAATCCGAAGAGAGCACAGGAGCTTAGGGACTTGAAGGCCAAGTACGGGACCGTGCTGCCGAAGCATTATTGGCCTAATCTGCAAGTTCTTAACACCTGGAAATGTGGAAATACCGACAAGTACATAGAAAAATTCCAGGGCTCACTTCCAGAGCATACTCTCCATATGGAATTCGGCTATTTTGCCTCCGAGTGCCGCTTCGGTCTGGTGATGGACGATACACTGAATACTGTTCTTTTCCCTCATTTCCACTACTACGAGTTTGTACGAGAGGAAGATCTCGATAAGGAGAATCCGGAATTCCTGCAGCTGTCTCAGCTCGAGGAAGGTAAGCGTTACTGCCCATTCATCACCACATGGGCCGGACTTTACCGCTACAATATGACAGACCTTCTCGAAGTGGGGCCTAAATACAAGAATTCTCCGACTGTTCACCTTATTCAAAAGACCAAGGGTATAGTCTCTATGACAGGTGAGAAACTTTACGAAAAACAGTTCTGCGATGCAGTGCATAAGGTGGAACAGGAGAGTGGAATGCTCACCCGTTTCTTTGTGGGCTTTGCCGATCAGGAGCGTTCTTCCTACGATTTCTATTGGGAGTTCAGCGACAGAAACACCACTCAGGCACAGGCAGAGGAGTTTACCCGTAAGGTAGATGCAGCCCTAAAGGAAATCAACTGTGAGTACGGGGCGAAGCGAGACAGTCTTCGCATCAAGGAGCCTGCCACCTACAGGCTTATCAAGGATTCCTTCGAGACCTTCAAGCAGAGGTGCATAGATGAAGGTGCCCGCGACGGCCAATTTAAGCTTACCCTTCTGCTGCTTGACGAGAAACGTCATGCCAAGTTCAAGGACCTGGTGTTGAAGGATTCCCTATAGTACCTTGGCCTGCTCCATAGCCTGAGAGATATTGATAAGGTAGTCCCCCATCCTCTCCAATTCCGATACCGCATCGAGGTAGAGGGTGCTCGCTGCGTACTCTTCTTCTGTCAATCTGCAACGCTCAATTCTTGCGATTTCCTCATCTCTAAGCTTGTCTCTAAGGCAGTTAAGTGCCTTCTCCTCGTCTAATGCCCGAGCCATATTGAACTGCTTTTCACTGCTTCCCGGCACTTTCGCCTTGAGGTTGTCTATCATCGTCTGATATGCACTCCTGAGCCCCGTCAGCATAAAGGCCAATCCTCTTTTCCTTTCCTGCCCTAAACTTGCTCCGCTGCTTTTCAGCCTCTGCAGTATGCGGCTAATGCACTCTCCGCTATCCCCCAGGCTTTCCAGCTCGGAATTGATTCTGTAAAGGGCTTTTATGATTCTGACAGTTTTGGAGCTGACTTCTTCTTCAGACAAACTGCCCAAGAAATTGTTTACTTCTTTCTCTATATTGTCAGAAATCTGCTCGTATTTGACCAGTCGTTCGCGGTATTGCTCAAAGTCACTATTCCCCAGATTTTCAACTGCATCTTCTATTATCTGAACTTCGTTGGAGGATATCTCTGCAAAGTTAGCCGTCTCCATCAGGGCCATTGTCGCCCCAAGTTCAGGAGTAGCCACAGGACCACCGCTGATGTAGCGCAGATGCTTATCCTTTTTCTCTTCAGCTGGCCTCTTGTCCGGAAGGATTCTTATAACCAATTTCTCAAGTTGAGGTATGAACCAGATGAGTATGAAGCTGTTGATGGTATTGAAAAGGGTATGGAACATAGAAAGCCCTACCAGTGGATTGAATTCCCCGACGATTCCGACCACCGCCTTGTCCAGAGCCACGAAAGGATGAAATAAGGCCAATGCCCACAATACTCCGAAGACATTGAAAACGGTGTGCGTCAGGGCTGTTCTTTTCGCATTTATGTTTCCCATCGCCGCTGCTATGTTCGCAGTTATGGTGGTGCCAATATTCTCTCCCAGCACCATCGCTGCCCCCATTTCGAATGGAATCCAGCCCTCGTTCAGCATTATGAGGGTAATCGCCATAGTGGCACTGGAGGATTGGAGTACCAAAGTCAGAATAGTTCCGAAGAGCACAAAGATAAGGATGCTTCCAAAGCCCCAGTTGGTCCAATTGGCAATGAATGACAGAATCTCGGGATTGCTCTTGAGGTCGGGAACAGAAGATTTGATAAGTGAAAGGCCGAGGAAGAGCAGGCAGAAGCCGATAACGAACTCCCCGATGTTGTGGTATCTGTCCTTTTTCAGTTGCAGCAGGATAAAGCCCAGCAGGAAGAAAGGAATCGCGAGGGCAGCGATATCAAACTTAAAGCCGAGCAGGGAGATGATCCAGGCAGTGATGGTCGTACCTATATTGGCCCCCATAATAACGCCTATGGACTGCTTCAATGTCAGAAGTCCCGCACTTACGAAACTGACTACCAGCACGGTAGTGGCACTGGAGGATTGGATTATGGCAGTGATGCCCATTCCGGTGAGAAGGCCTTTGATAGGCTTTGAAGTCATTGCTCCGAGCAGGGAGCGGAGTTTGTTGCCTGCTGCTTTCTGAATTCCGGAGCTCATCATATTCATTCCGTAGAGGAACATCGCCAGAGCGCCCAACAGGGTAAAAATCTGTGTCAACATTTTCAATAAATCGTAATTTCGAGGACAAAAGTGACATATTTTTTGTGGTCCGAAAAGACTCTGCAGTGGAATTAACAAAGATTTAACAGGGTCATAACACAATTTTAACTACATTTGCGATATGGAAGAAATTCTCATAGTTGAGGACGAAAGAGACCTTCGGGAAATTCTGTCCTTTAACCTGGAAAGAGCTGGCTATAAGCCGGTGGAGGCAAATTCCGCTGAACAGGGTATGGCTAAAATTAAGCCGGGCATCAAATTGATTCTTCTGGACGTGATGCTCCCCGGGATGAACGGGTATCAGATGGCTGAACGCCTGCGCTCTCAGGCTTGCAAGATTCCCATTATTTTTCTGACTGCAAGATCGGCAGAAGAGGATGTGCTCAATGGTTTTCGCTCCGGAGCCGATGACTATATCTCCAAGCCTTTCTCCAGCGCGGAGTTGCTGGCCAGGGTAAAAGCGGTTTTGAAGAGATCCTATTCAGAAGAGGAGTCACTGTATTATTGTGGTCCTTTGAAGATAGATGCCAAGTCCGCAAAAGCTTTTCTGGCTGAGGATGAAATTCTTTTCTCCAGAAAAGAGTTCGATATCCTCCTTTTCCTTATAAAACACAAGGGGACCTATTTCACTCGCGGGGAATTGATAAAGGAGTTGTGGGCGGAAGCTCCTTATGTGACAGAACGGACTATAGATGTGCATATCGCTCACATCAGAGCCAAGCTGGGTCTTTACAAAGATATGCTGCTCAGCCGTTGTGGCTTTGGTTATTCATTGACAGACAGATGCTTATGAAAGGAGGATATTCATTTAAACAGATGCTTCTGATCTGTCTGGGAGCCGTGCTTGGGATATTCGTGCTGCTCGCCTCCATCTATGTAATGGAGTTGGAAAAGAACAGTAAGAGGACTATTCTCGCTGCCAGAATGGAGACCATAGCGGACATGTATAAGGACGGCCAAGATTTTTCTGCCTCGCTTCCTTCTGGGCAGGATGTGCGTATTACCTTGCTTTCCGAGGATGGAAAGGTCCTTTTCGATTCCATTTCAGACAGTCTGAAGGAAAATCACAGCAGCCGTCCGGAGATTAGAGATTGTAAAGTATCGGGACGGGGCTGGGCTATCCGGAAGTCTGACACGGACAAAAGAGAATATTGCTATTTCGCGAAAGACTATGGCGACAGCATCGTCAGGGTGGCACTACCTTATGAACTGGACATCAAACATTTTCTTAGGCCGGCTTCCTTTTATCTGATAGCCAGCGTTCTGCTTCTTCTTTTGGTGCTGGCTGCCATAGGCAGGGCTATGCTCAAGAACTATAGGGAATTGGAATTGGCCTTGAATAAAGTGGAGAGTGAAAAGCAAGAGAACAGAAGGATGAAAAGGGAGATGACTCACAATATCGCACACGAGCTCAAGACTCCAGTAAGCAGCATGAGGGGCTATCTGGAGGCCTTGGTAGACTGCCCGGATCTGGATGAGGAACGCCGGAAACTCTTTATTCAAAGGGCGTACCTTCAGTCTCTCAGGCTTTCGGATCTGCTCAGGGACATATCCATAGTGACGAAGATAGAGGAGGCTCCGGAATTAATAAAAGTGGAAGATCTTTCCTTGAAGGAGATTCTCGATGGGGTATTGGATGAGTTTTCTCATAAATTGAAGGAGAAGGAGATGACGGCTGTCAACCTGCTGGGAGACGATGCCCGTATGCAGGGAAATTACAGCTTAATATATGCCATCTTCCGTAATTTGGTGGAAAACACATGCAAGTATGCGGGGAGGAACACTGTGATTACTGTCCGAAAGGAACAGGAGGAGAACTCGCCTATGCGTATTATCTATAAGGATAGCGGCAGGGGAGTGCCTGCAGAGATGCTGGAGCTGATTTTTGAGCGATTTTTTCGTCTGGATATTCTCGGCTCAGAAGATCCTCGGGAGGAGGTCGGGAGTGGCCTGGGACTTTCTGTGGTAAGGAATGCGGTGAACTTCCACGGGGGTAGCATTTCTGCCCGCATCCCTGAGGAGGGCGGCCTCGAGTTTATCTGGGATACGAAAAAAAGAGGATGAACTTCATCCTCTTAATGAAAAGACGCCCTCGGATCTGTCCGAGAGCGTCATCAGGGGGTGCGATGTGGGGCTCGAACCCACGACACCTAGAACCACAATCTAGTGCTCTACCAACTGAACTAATCGCACCATATATCCTTTAGCGCGTGCTAAAGGACTGCAAATATACAAAATGTTTTTTATTTTCCAATACATTTACTCTCTGAGAAACTATAATATTCTCCGGAAGCTTGACACATTAATTTGAGTTTTTGCTCACATTGTTATTATTATGATGCTGGCATATAATTAGGAAATAATGGCTAATTTCTGCCGGATAGTTCGAATTCCTTCAGTGATGCGTCGCTGCATCTCAGGACGCGGATGGCGCCATCCGCTTGCATAATGGCTGAGTTGCTGGATATTGATACCCGTGACCTCTGCAAGCGCTTTTCGAGTGATAAACGCATCTGAATACTTCAGCTGGGCCCTTGTGGTCAGATGCCATTCAGGATCCCATTCTCCGCAGAACTCTTCAGGAAGCGGATCACCGTCCTCCTTCATCCAATCGATATGCTGCTGTAGGGCATCGAGCATATTTGCCTTTACGTCTTCTAGAGTCTTTCCGGTAGCGATGCAGGCGATATCTTCGTTTTCAGTGCAGGATGCGTAGTTATGACCATCCCAGTCAATTATTATTCCAATTTTATTTGCCATATCTCTTTGTTTTTGCAGGGTGACTATTTCCACCCTGCTTGTTTGAAAATGCTATTTAATAGTTCCTGACTTAAAGTGTCGCTTGGTTTTCCTCTTATCGTTACCTTCCCCGGCTTGTTCGGGTTCGTAAATTGCCTGTGATCGCCCGTCCATTTTTTTATTGCCCACCCATCCTGCTCAAGGAGCTTGATGATTTGACTAACTTTATACCTCCTCATATCCTGATCGTTTGGCAAGACAAAGATATATACATTTATATCATTTTCCAATACATTTGCTCTCCGAGAAACTATAATATTCTCCGTCGCAGACGATCAGATGATCAAGCAGGGAGATATTGAATATGCCGCAGGCATTGCTCAGATTCTGAGTCATTTTGATGTCGGCCTCCGAGGGATAGGCATTCCCGCTTGGGTGATTGTGGGCCAGAATCAGGGCTGAACCCCCGTTCTCCAATACCATTCTTACTATCTGCTTGGATTCTATCACCACTGATTCGGAGTTGCCTATCCCTATGGCTTGCAGGTTCAGGACTTTGTGGGCAGAGTCCAGGATAATAATCCAGGCCTCTTCGTGGGCAACCCCTTTCAGCAAAGGCAGCAGCAATCTGTAAGCATCCAAGGAGTTGGCAATGCGGGGAGTCTCCCTTTCCTGACCTTCGGAAATGAAGCGCCTGCCCAATTCGAACACAGCCTGGATAATGCAGGCCTTGTCCTCCTTTATACCTTTGATTTCACAGAGTTGCTCAATGCTCAGACGGGAAAGGGCTACGAGGGAGCCTTGGCATTTATTCAGCAGATGTCGGGATAAGTCCAGAACATTCATCTGGGCAGTACCGTTACGAATGATAAGGGCTAATAATTCCCCGTTTGAAAGGGCTGAAGGCCCTGCGGAAAGCATCCTCTCCCGAGGTCTTTCACTTAGACAGATTTCTTTGATCTTCATAGTTCGCGTTTTTAGTCAAACGCAAATCTATGCAAAAAATCTATTTGTCGCAAATCTCGAGTTTGAATCCAGGAGAATACACCAGTCTTCTGAGACCGGCATTGACTGCACCTTCCCAGCCATCCGGCCTTTCGAAGCGGAAGTAGGTCTGCAGTCCGCTATAGGTATAAGATTGAATGTGGTCTAAGAACTCTTCTCCGAAGTAGGCGTAAAGGGAGATAAAATAGCGGGTGGTGTCATAGCCGTGAAAGGCGAAACTGTCCGGTTCACACTGATACAGGGCTCGGTAGTCCTTAATGAAACGGATAACCTCCGGATCATCGTAATTAATGTGAAAGCTAACGCTGGAGTGAAGTCTGGCATCACACATTTCCTCCATCTCTTCAGAGCGGGTCTTTGCCGGACCATATATAATGGTGTTTTTCTTCAGGTTGTTCTGCAGATAGACGTTACGTATGACATCCTTAACGAAGATGTCGTGCTCGGAAGCCGCAACCACTCTGGTAAGAGTGTCTCCAAGATGAGTGTGGGAGTTAAACCACTCATTCATCTCCAGGCCATTTGAAAGGGCATAGTCTATCTCCACCAGCCTCTCTATGGACGGCAGATCCAGGGCCTGTAACATCAGGATTTCGGTAGGAGTAATCTTGTAGTTAGTCTCTCTTACCACTATCAGAGAATCCGTTCCGCCTTCCATATCTTCCTTAAGCCAGATAGTCACATCCTCTATCTGAGTTTTGGCCGGCGTGGAGGCGAGTATGATTCTGCCGTTTTTCGTCAGGCTTTCCGTCCTGGTGTCCAGAGGCGAGACTATGTATTTGTTATCCGGCAGCAGCCTATACACTTTCTTTATGTCGGCAGAACTGACAGGGCCGATGATGACGTCGCTCTCTCCCAAGGCCTCGCGAATAGCTTCGAATTCAGATTCTTTGGTGATGTCCAAAGCCTTCACATCCAGGTTGAGGCCTTGCATCGCCATATCTCTTACTGCCAGAAGGGAACCGAAGTAGAAGTTCAGATAGTTTCGCTTGGCCGAACTGTCAGCCGCGAATGGAAGCAGCAGGCTGAGACTTACTTCCTTTTCCTTGAAACTTAGAGAATCCACTATGTGTAAGCTTTTCTCCAAACTGTCAGGCTGCTCGATCCCTTCAATCTCTTCAGGCAAGGAAGTGTTTTCTATCTTGTTAAGAATAGGTATAAGCAGGATCTTCCCGGCCTGTAGGGGCTTATTGTTCAAGTCCAGCCGAGGATTAGCTTCTATGATATCGACAGTGGATACCCCGTATGCCTTGGATATGGAGTAAAGAGTCTGTTTTTCCTCGACCACGTGGCTATAGAAAAACTGAGAGCCTCGACGGATTTTGTCCGAGGATACCCTGACATCCACTTTCGGATATTCCTGCTCCTGCCCTTTCAGTCCGAAAGGAGTGAAAGAGAGGAGTAGCAGGATTGTAAAAAGGCTTTTCTTCAAAATTATTTCTTCGATTTATTAGCTTGATACTCAGCGTTAAGACCCTCGATAAGCTCGGCGGTGATGTTCAGGCTTTCAGCGGCAGTCACTACAGGCTGGGACAGGAGATTGCCCTGAGTGCTGAGGATGACGGAATAGTTGTGAGTGGCATTGTACTTCTTAACGTATTCCATCACTGCGTTTGCGATATTGTTCAGGATTACCTGCTGCTCTTCTGCCAATTCATTCTGTTTCTGCTGGCCGAACTGCTGGAATTCCGCTACGCGGTTCTGAAGGTCGTTGTATTTGACTTCAGCTACACTTCTGGTAATCAGGCCTTTGTTTAATTTCTCGGCCAATTCCTTATCTTCGTTTTCTATTTTAGTCCTGCGGCGGTTCACGTCGTCGTTAATGCCCTTGGCTTTCTGCTCGAAGGCCTGCTGCAGGTCGATGGCGAACTGATATGCAGAGATTACTTCGTCGAGGTTAAAATAAGCGATGCCCTCAGTTTCGGTTTTGCTGGATACCTGCTCTTCTTCTCCGCTGCATTCGGCCGTTTTATTACAAGGAACGAAATTCAGGACAAGTGCGGCGATAGCCACAAGCAATGAGCAGATGCTCAGGATAAAAGCTGTTTTTTTCATATCGTACGTTTAAATGTTTGACTTGGTTTTTTCCAGATATGCCTGGACGGTTTTCTCCAAACCCATATACAGCGCGTCGCAGATAAGGGCGTGACCTATGGACACTTCGTCTATCCAGTTTATTTTATTCAATAAGTATTCCAAATTATCCAGATTAAGGTCGTGTCCGGCATTCAGCCCCAGTCCACAGCGCCTTGCCGCCAGGGCAGTCTCAAGATAGGGGGCTATGGCTTTTTGAGGATCCGAAGCGAAATTCTTCGCGTAGGCGGCAGTGTAAAGCTCCACCCTGTCCGCTCCGCAGCGGGCAGCTCCTTCGGCCATCAGGGGATCAGGGTCGATAAAGATGGAGACCCGTATGCCCGCAGAATGAAAGAGGGTGCACATCTGAGAAAGAAAATTGGCATTCCGGATGGTATCCCAGCCGCTGTTCGAGGTGATGGCGTCGTGTCCGTCAGGAACCAGGGTGACCTGGTCCGGCACCACTTCCATAACCAAGTCCCTGAAGGAAGGCTCCGGATTCCCTTCTATGTTAAATTCCGTGTGCAGTATCTTCTTCAAGGCCCGAACGTCTTCATATCTGATGTGTCTGCCGTCAGGACGGGGATGCACGGTGATGCCCTCGGCCCCGAAACTCTCGATGTCGAGAGCAGTTTTTTCGACGTCAGGATTATTCTCCCCTCTGGCGTTTCTCAGAGTGGCGATTTTGTTGATATTAACACTTAGCCTTGTCATTGGAGTGCAAAAATAAAAAATATTATGCTAAATTTGAGGCCGTAAATGAAAATTGCTTACTTAATAAAGAAAAACTCCCTTCAGCAGGACCCTTCCATCGAATCCCTGCTCGCCTCTTTGCGCGCTGCTGGTATGGAGCTTTATAAAGTTGAAGGCCAATTGGCCCCTTCCACCGAGCTCCTCCTAAGCTTCGGCGGGGACGGGACCTTTTTGACGGCTGCCAGTCTGGCCTGCCAATGGGGGATTCCGGTGCTGGGCGTGAATCTGGGAAGACTTGGCTTCCTGTCCGAGAATAAGGTGGAGGAGGTGTCCAAGGCTTTGACAGATGGGGATTACAGCATAGAGGAAAGGGCTATGATAGAGGTGAAGGTGGAAGCTCCGGAATTTGAAAACATCTATCCCTATGCCCTTAACGAAGTGGCTGTAAGGCGTTTGGGTACAGGAACCCTGGCTTTGGATGTCAGTGTCGATTCTGAAATATTGCCCACTTACTGGGCAGATGGAATTCTGGTATCCACCAGTTCCGGAAGTACAGCTTACTCTCTAAGCGTAGGCGGCCCGATATGCCGGCCCGATGTGGATGCTCTCATTCTAAGCCCTATAGCGCCTCATAACCTGAACCTAAGGCCTTTGGTCCTGCCAGGCGCTTCGAAAATCGAAATCAGGGCTGTGGACAGGAAATCCGCGGCCTTGGCATTGTCTTTGGATAACAGGGACCTCGTCGTGCCGAGCGGAACTGCCATTTCGGTGAGCTCCGCACCCTTCAAGTTAAAAAAACTTGTACTCGGCAAGTCTAATTTCATACAAGCTTTGCGAACCAAACTGTTATGGGGCGAGGATGTCAGAAACACTCAATAATATGTCAGATTTGATTATTCCTAAACATATCTCCATCATTATGGATGGGAATGGCAGGTGGGCACAGGCTCACGGAGAAGCGCGTTCCAGTGGACATATTGAAGGGGTGGAAAGGGTGAGGGATATCACTGAGGCCTGCGTGGAGCTCGGGGTCAGGTACCTGTCTCTCTACACCTTTTCCGAGGAGAATTGGACTAGGCCTCAGGATGAGGTTTCGGCTTTGATGTCGCTGTTGATGAAAGCCATAAAGAACGAATATGCCACCTTGATGGATAACGGAGTGCGCTTTCGGGCCCTGGGAAACAGGGAGAGGCTGTCGGGCACTTTGCAATTGGCCTTGAATAAGCTGGAGAAGGCGACGGAGAAGAACTCCGCTTTGGACTTGTGCGTAATGCTCAGCTACAGCGGAAAGTGGGATATCCTACAGGCTGTCAAGCACTTGCTGCAGAGCGGGAAGAGTGCGGAGCAGATAGGCTACGAAGATGTGGATGCGGCTCTGGTGACCGCGGGGATTCCGGATCCGGACCTGATTATCCGCACCTCCGGAGAGAAGAGGATTAGCAATTATATGCTTTGGCAGGCGGCTTATTCGGAGTTTGTGTTTACGGATACCCTGTGGCCGGATTTTAAGAAGGAGAATCTCCTGGATGCCATCAAAGAGTATTCCTCCAGAGACAGACGTTTCGGAAAAGTAAAATAAAAGAGTTATATTTGTGAGTTTTATGACTCGGAGAATGAAGTTTAAGAGAGTGTTGACGGTTTTCGCCCTGTCCTGTGCCTGTTTTTCTATGAAGGCTCAGGTCGAGGTGGACTATAACCGACCTAAACAATATGTTATAGCTGGAGTGAGCGTGGAGGGTAATACCTATTTCGACTCGGCTCAGATAGCCGCCCAGTCTGGGCTTTTTGAGGGAAGAAAAGTGACTCTCCCTGGAGAAGAGGTATCCTCTGCCATCAAGAGGCTGATCTCGAAGAACTATTTTGAGGACGTGGCCATCTACGCCGATTCTCTCAGCGCGACAAAGGATTCCGTATTTTTGAGAATAGCCATTCTGGAGCGTCCCAGGATGTCCGGTTGGGATTATACCGGAATCAAGTCCGGAGATAAGAAGGAACTGAATGAGAGGATAGGTTTCAGAAGGGGTGGGGATTTCTCCGAATATTCCAGAACCACTGCCGAGGGCATAATCAAACGCTTCTATGCGGAAAAGGGCTTCCTTCTCTGCGAGGTGGATACGGAAGTGAAGAAGGATACGGTGGTAAAGAATGCCATAAGGGTTTATTTTCACATAGATAAGGGCCCTAAAGTTAGGATTAAGGACATTAACTTCATAGGCGTGGATGACATCTCGGAATACAAGCTCGCCAAATCTATGAAGAAGACCAAGTCTAACAAATTCTATAACTTCTTTAATAGTAAAAAATTCAGCGAGAAGGATTACCCCGAGGATAAGAAGAATCTGGTCAGCACCCTGAATGAGGCCGGATATCGCGATGCCCGCATAGTAAGGGATAGTGTCTATATTGTGGACATAGTCGGGAAGAATGGAAAGGTTAAGAAGAAGATAAACATAGACATAGAACTCGAGGAAGGGAGCAAATACTATTTCAGGGACATCAACTGGACTGGTAATTCCGTATATTCTTCCGAGGTTTTGGACCAGATCCTGGGTATAGAAAAGGGGGATGTGTACGATGTGGTTTCTATGCAGAAAAGGCTCTTCGGAGGCGGTAAGCAGGGAGATTACGACGTATCCAAACTCTATAGGGACAAGGGCTATCTCTTCTTTAACATCAATCCTGTGGAAACTAACATACAGAATGACTCCGTGGACGTGGAACTGAGGATTTCTGAGGGAAAACAGGCGGTGTTGAACAACATCATCATTAACGGTAATGACCTGACGAATGAGAAAGTGGTTCGTCGTCAGATAGTTACCAGGCCGGGTTACCTTTTCAGCCAAAGTGATTTCGAACGTTCCATCCGAGAGATTGCCTCTCTGGGGCAGTTCGATGCTGAGGCGATTATGTCTCAGACCGGATACAGTATGATTCCTAATCCGAGGGATAATACTGTGGACCTCATTTATAATGTGACAGAGAAACCTTCCAGCCAGCTGGAACTCAGCGGTGGTTGGGGTGGTAATACCTTTGTGGCTACGGTGGGCGTAAGCTTTAACAACTTCTCCACTCACAGGTTCTTCGATAAGGATGCCTGGAGGCCTGTACCTCTGGGAGATGCCCAGAACCTGGCATTCCGCTTCCAGACTAACGGTACCTACTACACTGCTCTCACCGCCAGCTTTACAGAGCCTTGGCTTTTCGGAAAGAAGCCTACCTCTCTGAATCTCTCCGCCTATTATACCCGTCAGACGAATTCATATCTGGCTCTTAACATCCTTAATGTGACAGAGAAACCTTCCAGCCAGCTGGAACTCAGCGGTGGTTGGGGTGGTAATACCTTTGTGGCTACGGTGGGCGTAAGCTTTAACAACTTCTCCACTCACAGGTTCTTCGATAAGGATGCCTGGAGGCCTGTACCTCTGGGAGATGCCCAGAACCTGGCATTCCGCTTCCAGACTAACGGTACCTACTACACTGCTCTCACCGCCAGCTTTACAGAGCCTTGGCTTTTCGGAAAGAAGCCTACCTCTCTGAATCTCTCCGCCTATTATACCCGTCAGACGAATTCATATCTGGCTCTTAACATCCTTAGCCACGACAGGCAGATGGAAGTCTTCGGCGTGTCAGCCTCCCTGGGTACCAGGCTCAAGTGGCCGGATAACTATTTCGTGCTTTATAACGGACTTAACTGGCAGACATATAAGCTTACCAACTGGTATTCCGGATACTTTATCTTCGATAATGGGTTTGCGAACAATATCAGCTATTCCCTTAATCTGATGAGAAATTCCACGGACCAGATGATATATCCTCGAGCCGGTTCGGAGTTCTCCTTCTCCCTCTCTTTGACTCCTCCTTTCTCTCTGTTCAGGAAGTATGACTTGGATGAAGACGGGAACAGGATTCCGGTACCTTCCTACAAGGACGTGAATTATGACAATTGGAGCGCTCAGGACAGGTATCGTTGGATAGAATATCACAAATGGAAATTATCCGCCACCCAGTACATCAAGCTGATAGGTGACCTGGTGCTGATGACCAAGGCTCAGTTCGGATATCTGGGCTATTATAACAGGAATTGGGGCTATTCTCCATTCGAGGGCTTCCTGCTCGGTGGTGACGGTATGTCAGGTTATAACACCTACGGCTCCGAGGTTATCTCCCTTAGAGGTTATGAAAATTATTCCCTTACTCCATACACGACTACTGCCTACAAGTCAGACGGTGGGGCTTATTCGGGAAATGTATATGATAAATTCACAGTGGAACTCCGATATCCTCTGATTCTGCAGCCTTCTTCCACCATCTTTGTCCTGGCTTTCATGGAAGGCGGAAACTGCTGGTCGGATATAAGGGACTTCAATCCTTTCCAGATTTATCGTTCTGCCGGTGTGGGTGTGAGAGTGTTCCTCCCTATGGTCGGTCTGATAGGTGTGGACTGGGGCTACGGTTTCGACGGCAGGGCTAAAGGCTTGGGCGGAAGTCAGTTCCATTTCGTGATAGGACAGCAATTTTAAATGAGTTTAGATAGTATGAAAAAAGTAATTTTGGTGGCTGTGGCCTCGTTGTTTGCTCTCAGCGCAGCAGCTCAGCCTAAATTCGCACACGTTAATTTTACTGAATTGGTTCAACTTATGCCTGAGTCAGATGAGGCTCGTGCCGCCTTGGAGGCTTCCAACAAGGAAATTCAGGAGACTTATACGGCTATGATAGAGGAATATAACAGTAAGTATTCCATTTATCAGCAGAAGGCTGAGACCTGGACTCCTGCAGTTCGTCAGAGCAAGGAGAAGGAAATCCAGGGCATCGTATCCCGTATTCAGGAGTTTGAAAGCAGCATCGACAGGGAATTGGCTCAGCAGCAGCAGACCCTTATGGCACCTATACAGAAGAAAGCCATCGATACTGTAAACAAATTGGCCAAAGAAGGTGGATACATTTATGTCATCGATGTAAATACAGCTTTGTATATAGATGATACACAGAGTGTTGACCTTACCCCTGCAGCCCGTAAGGCTCTCGGTATTCCTGAGGGACGCACTGTGGAGACTCTCCAGCAGGAATTGGCAGCAAAGGCTGCAGCGGCTAACTGATTTGTCGTTTAAAAAACCATGAAAACCACAGAACTAATGACCAGACTCCAGGCTAAGCATCCTGGGGAAAGCGAGTATCTCCAAGCGGTGCAGGAGGTACTGGAAAGTGTAGAAGAAATTTATAATCAGCATCCGGAATTCGAGAAGGCGAAGATTGTGGAGAGAATGGTCGAGCCGGACAGGATTTTCACCTTCAGGGTGACCTGGGTGGACGATGCAGGACAGGTTCAGACGAACTTGGCATACAGGGTTCAGTTTAACAGCGCCATAGGCCCTTACAAGGGTGGACTTCGTTTCCATAAGGCGGTGAACCCCTCTATGCTCAAATTCCTGGGCTTCGAGCAGACTTTTAAGAATGCACTTACCACTTTGCCTATGGGCGGGGCCAAGGGTGGCTCCGATTTCGACCCTGTAGGAAAGAGTGATGCCGAGATAATGCGTTTCTGTCAGGCGTTTATGTTGGAATTGTGGCGTTGCATAGGCCCTGACCAGGATATTCCGGCAGGAGACGTAGGTGTGGGAGCCCGCGAGATAGGATATCTCAACGGAATGTACACTAAATTGGCCCGTCAATATAATACCGGTGTGCTCACTGGAAAGGGAATGAACTGGGGAGGTTCGATCCTGCGTCCAGAGGCTACGGGTTATGGAGCCTTGTACTTCCTTCAGAATATGCTCAAGCGTGAAAGCAAGGAGGTTCAGGGACATAAGATAGCCGTTTCCGGTTTCGGGAATGTAGCCTGGGGAGCCTGCAAGAAGGCCGTGGAACTGGGCGCCAAGGTGGTGGCCATTTCTGGTCCGGACGGGGTTTGCCAGATTCCTGGGGGTATAGATTCCGAGATGATAGACTATATGCTTGAGATGAGGGCTTCTAACCGTAATCGGGTGGAGGATATGGCCGAGCGTTTCCCTGAAAAGGCTCATTTCGTAGCTGGCAAGAAGGCTTGGAGTGTGCCTTGCGACATCGCCCTGCCTTGTGCGTTCCAGAACGAACTGGACGCCGAGGATGCCGCTGAACTTAAGGCCAATGGCTGCTGGTGCTGCTGCGAGGTCAGCAATATGGGCTGCCAGCCTGATGCCATCAAGTTCTTCCAGCACAATGGAGTGCTCTTTGCCCCTGGCAAGGCAGTGAACGCCGGCGGGGTCGCCACTTCCGGTTTGGAGATGACTCAGAATGCCAATCATCTCAGCTGGAGCGCTCAGGAGGTGGACAGCAAACTACACTTTATTATGCATTCCATCCACGAGTCTTGTGTCAAGTACGGCACACAGCCTGACGGAAGCATAGACTATGTAAAGGGGGCTAATATCGCCGGCTTTATGAAGGTCGCCACCGCTATGCTTGAGCAGGGAGTTATCTAACGGGTAGGATATACGAAAAATATTGACTAAATTTGCGCCGCATTTTCGTGACGCAAATTTTTTTATAGTATATATATGAAAGATAAGAAATTCAGTGTGAAACACTGTGTGCTCCTGCCCCTTCTGTTGGTAGTCTCCGTATTTCTTTTCGTGATGCCTACAGGGTGGTTCGGAATAGAAGGTCTTACCGTAGTTCAGCAGAGGACAATCGCGCTTTTCGTGTTTGCAGCATTTATGTGGATACTCGAGGTGGTTCCAGCTTGGGCCACATCCATCATTACGATGGTCCTCCTCATATTCACAGTATCAAACGGCCAATTCTCCTTCCTGAGTTCGGCGGAGAATCTCGGCACATTGGTTAGTTACAAGGACTTTATGGCTCAGTTCGCAAGCCCTACCATTATGCTCTTTATGGGCGGCTTCGTGCTTGCCATCGCAGCCACCAAGGTGGGTCTCGACGTGGTTTTGGCCAAGGTCCTTCTCGCCCCTTTCGGCAAGAACCCTAAGACCGTCCTTCTGGGAATCCTGCTCGTGGTAGCCGTCTTCTCGATGTTTATGAGCAATACCGCTACTGCAGCTATGATGCTTGCCTTCCTCGCACCTGTGCTCAAGAACCTGCCCGCTGATGGAAAGGGACGCATCGGATTGGCCCTCGCAATTCCTATAGGCGCCAATATCGGAGGTATCGGAACTCCTATCGGAACCCCTCCTAATGTCATCGCGCTGGGTTACTTGAAGGAGAACCTGGGTATAGAGATAGGTTTCGGAGAGTGGTGCCTGAAGATGGTCCCTTTTGTAATAGTGATGCTGCTCATCGCCTGGTTCTTTCTCTTGCTCTTCTTCCCATTCAAGGCTAAGGAGATCAATCTCGAGATCAAGGCTGATCGTAAGAAGGATTTCCGTTTCTGGGTAGTGGCTGTTACTTTCATTGTCACTATACTTCTCTGGCTTATCCCTGAGAAGCGTACAGGCCTCAATTCCTATGAGGTGGCTCTTATTCCATTCGCCGTGTTCGTAGTTACTGGAGTCTTCTCGAAGAATGACTTCAAAGAGATCAACTGGGATGTGCTCTGGATGGTGGCAGGAGGACTTGCCTTGGGTACAGCCCTTATGAAGACAGGTCTTGCCAAGGTTTTGGTGGAGGCCATTCCTTTCGCTACAATGCCGGCCCTGGTGGTTATCATCGTCTCCGGACTCGTGGGATACGCCATCGCGAATTTCCTTTCACACACCTCGGCTGCGAACCTGCTTCTGCCTATCCTGGCTACAGTGGCAGCTGCGGTTGACCTCAGTGCATTCGGTGGCTCGGCAGCCCTGCTCGTAGGTCTGGCTATCTCTACTTCAGTGGCTATGATACTGCCTATCAGCACTCCGCCAAATGCCATCGCATCTTCTACCGGATTGGTGGGAACCAAGGATATGTCTAAGATGGGTATCATAATGGGAGTGGTAGGTCTGGTGTTGGGTTATGCAGTTCTGATCTTCATAGGATTTTAAGGATGAATTTTAAGAAAATACTTTTTGTGGGAGCACTGGCCTGTATAATCGCCAGTGCTTTCGCTCAAGAGATAAAGCCCTATGGCTTTGTCAGGAATTACTTCACCTACGATTCTCATCTTAGTAAATCCGGTACGGCGGAACTCTATAATTATCTGCCTTTGGACCGGAGTCTAAGCGAGGCCGGAGAGGACCTGAACGCCATCCCTACGATGAAGTGGGCCAGTCTTACTTCCAGGCTCGGCTTGGATGTCAAAGGCTATGAGTATCAGGGCTTCAAATTCAGCGCGAAGATAGAGGCGGACTTTTACAGCGGGCTTTCCGGAGTCACAGGCACCGCCACTTTCCGTCTTCGGCAGGCCTATATGGATATAGCAAGTCCTAAGGGGCACAAGTTCAGATTAGGCCAATCCTGGCACCCTATGGCAGCCGATATTCCTGACTGCATAGCCCTGGAGATCGGCGTGCCTTTCGGCCCATTCTCCCGCAGCCCTCAGCTGTCCGCCACCTGGAAACTCTCCGACAGATTCAGCCTTCTGACTGCCGGAACCTGGCAGGTGCAGTATACTTCCGCCGGTCCTGAGGGAGCTTCGGCCAATTATCAAAAGTATTCTATGATTCCCGAGCTATATGCTGGCTTGAACTATTCCCACGAGGGTCTCACTGCCCGTCTGGGAGCCGATATGCTCAGTATCCGTCCCAGGGTCAAGACGGCAACTGCCTTGATAGACGAGAGCATCACCACTTTCTCGCTCTTTGGATACCTGCAGTACTCCAAAGGTCTTTTCAGGCTCAAAGCCAAGTCCGTGCTCGCCCAGGCTGGAGAGCATATGAATCTTTTCGGAGGTTATGGACTCAGTTCCATCAATGCTGACGGGTCCCGCGAATACACTCCGACCCTCACATCCTCTTCCTGGCTCTCCATTTCCTACGGCAAGACCTACAAGGCTTCGCTCTTTTTAGGATATGCCAATTGTCTCGGCACCCTGGAGCCCCTGCTTCCTGCTATGGAAGGAGCCAAGTATGCGGCTACTTCGGCTTATGACAATGATGCTAAAAAGGATTTGGATACCGGCAATTACCTCTGCAAGAGTGCATATCCTAACCTGAATTCCGCATTCAGGATAGCTCCTACACTGAGCTGGAATGTGGGAAAATTCTTCACTCTGGCTCTCGAGTATCAGCTTACGGCTGCTCAGTATGGCGATTATGTGAAACTCCAGTCGGCTGATGGAAAGATCAGTTACACTTGCGTGGGACTCAATGGTCTGGCTACAGATAATCTGCATTGGGTTTTCAATCACCGAATTCAGCTAATGTCAAAGTTCACGTTCTGAGCTGACCAGTCTTCTCCTTAGATATAGGGATAATAGTCATAGGATATTTTTATTATTTTTGCGCAGTTTAAGCGCAATATGAAAATCAGTGAACTTAATATAGGCCAAAGTGCTCAGGTCTTAAGTGTAGGAGGCGAAGGAAGTCTCAGACAACACCTGCTCGGAATGGGTCTCATCCCAGGCTCTGTCATCACCCTGCAGGGTAAGGCCCCTATGGGTGACCCTTTGGAATTGAGCATCCAGTCCTATAGCCTTACCCTAAGAAGCAGTGAGGCGGATAAAGTCGAAGTGGAGCCTGTTCAGGATTCGGTTCTGGAGCAGGAAGAGGACAACATCAGTAAGGAATGGGCGTATAGCTCATCGGCTCACGATCTGAACTCTCATCCTGGTTTCGGAGAGGAAGGAAAATACCACTCTAAGGATCACGCCCATCCTCTGCCTAAGGGAGAAAAGATTACTTTCGCCCTGGTAGGACAGCAGAACAGTGGCAAGACCACTCTCTTCAATCAGTTGACAGGCTCGAATCAGCACGTGGGTAATTTTCCTGGAGTAACAGTAGATAGAAAGGACGGCAGCCTCAAGGACCATCCGGAGATTACTGTCACAGACCTTCCCGGGATCTATTCCCTTTCCACCTATACCCAGGAAGAATTGGTCTCTCGTCGATTCATTCTTGAAAATAAGCCTAAAGCCATTATCAATATAGTGGATGCCGGAAATATAGAAAGGCATCTCTATCTCACTATGCAGCTGATGGAACTGGACGTGCCGATAGTATTGGCCTTGAATATGATGGACGAATTGAAAGGCAATGGAGGAACGGTCCGTCTGAATGTGCTGGAAAGGGAACTTGGCCTGCCGGTGGTGCCGATTAGCGCAGCGAAGGGAGAGGGCGTGGAAGAACTGGTGGAGCACGCCGTGCACATAGCCACATTTCAGGAAAAGCCGGCAAGGCAGGATTTCTGTTCTCCGGAGGATCATAAAGGGGCGGTGCACAAATGCCTGCACGCTGTTATGCATCTGATAGAGGATCAGGCGAAGGTGGCAGGATTACCAAAGCGCTTCGCTGCGTCCAGACTTATCGAAGGAGATCAGGAAGTGCTTGAGGCTCTGGGGCTCGATCTGAAGGAGAAGCAAATTCTGGAAGACATAGTCTCTAAAATGGAAGAGGAGAGGGGATTGGACCGCTATGCCGCTATGGCGGATATGCGCTATTCCTTTATCCGTAAGCTTTGCGCCCGTTCCATAGCAAAGCCTCGTATGAGCAAGGAGAGGCTTCGCTCGAATAAGATTGATAAGATTCTCACCGGAAAATATACAGCCCTGCCAGCCTTTATTCTGATAATGGCTCTGGTCTTCTGGCTGAGTTTCGATGTTATAGGGGCGCCACTTCAGGGACTTCTCTCTGATGGGATTGCTGCTCTGGGGGCAACTGTGGACTCGCTTTTCGAATCCTGGAAAGTAAGCGGAATGCTTCGCTCTCTGGTGGTGGATGCCATTTTCGGCGGGGTAGGCAGCGTGCTGAGCTTTATTCCTATAATAATAGTCCTTTTCTTTTTCCTGTCTATATTGGAAGATAGCGGATATATGGCCAGAATTGCCTTTGTCTGTGATGCCTTCTTAAGAAAGATAGGTCTTTCCGGACGAAGCATTGTGCCTATGCTCATAGGCTTCGGCTGTTCGGTGCCTGCCGTAATGTCCGCGAGGACCCTGCCAAGCGCCAGAGACAGAAGGGCTACCATACTGCTGATTCCTTTTATGAGCTGTTCTGCCAAGGTTCCTATCTATGCCTTCTTTGCGGCAGCCTTTTTCCCTGATCACGCAGCCTTGGCGATGATCTCGATGTACTTGCTGGGAATAGTGCTGGGGATTTGCTCCGCCATAGGCATCAAGCTCATCCGCCGTCGCTCCCAAGCGGCCCCTTTCGTGATGGAAATGCCTTCCTACAGGCTTCCTCAGGCGCGCAACGTGGGACATCTGCTTTGGGATAAGACCAAGGACTTTGTCCAGAAGGCTTTTACTGTTATTTTCTTGGCTACCATAGTGATATGGTTCCTGCAGAGTTTTGATTTCACTCTTAATCAGGTGACGGATTATTCTGACAGCATACTTGCCAGGATATCCGGACTGCTATCTCCACTTTTCGCTCCTATGGAACTCGGGGACTGGCGGGTGGTAACATCCCTGGTGTCCGGTTTTATGGCTAAGGAGAGCGTGGTTTCCACTATGAACCTACTCGGGGTGGAGAATATGCTCACTACCGCCTCTGCCGTGGCGATGATGGTATTCTGTCTGCTTTATACCCCTTGTGTGGCCGCCGTTACCGCCATTCGCAGGGAATTGGGAGGGAAATGGTCGCTCTTTGTGATTATCTTTCAGTGTCTTACGGCCTGGATTGTGGCTTGGATAGCTTATCTCTTATTCAGTATATGAACCTGCCTAGCATTATAGTCCTCGCGGTGGTAGTGCTGCTGGTGCTGCTCTCACTATGGTTTCAGCATAAGAAGAGGCAGAAGCGTTCCTGCTGCGGCTGTCCCCTTTCTTCCTCCTGCCCCGCTTCGAGGAATAAAAAAACCGAGCTCAAATGAGCTCGGCTTTACATTTCTAAATCACTTTTATTTTGCCAACTTGTTGATGTAATTCTGAATTCCACTCTTAAGGTTAGCGGCCTTGTTCTTATGAATTACACCGATCTTAGCAAGTTTGTCTATCTTAGCATATACTGCAGGAGCTGCTGCCTCTGCTGTGCTTTTGTCTGTAGTGTTACGGATATCGCGAATCGCGTTCCTGGTAGTCTTTGCATA
This sequence comes from uncultured Bacteroidales bacterium, assembly GCA_945983015.1. Classification (GTDB taxonomy): domain Bacteria; phylum Bacteroidota; class Bacteroidia; order Bacteroidales; family UBA932; genus Cryptobacteroides. Next base: position 17,422 of record CAMFSN010000002.1, on the reverse strand, counting down.
ATACCTGTTATGCAATCTGCGCCTCTCGCCCTGACGAGCTGCTTTTTCTGCTGAAGCTGTGTTTGCCATATTAATCTTTTTTATTTTTCGTAGTCGGTAGGAGAATCGAACTCCTGTTGCAAGAATGAAAATCTTGAGTACTAACCGTTATACGAACCGACCAAAAAGGAATGCAAATATAGAGAATAAATTTTATTAAAGCAAATTATTATTCTTCCTTTTTCCATTCCCAAGTATAAAGCAGAGATTCAGCCTGTCTGAAAAGCTGTCTCTTGTTCATCTTAGGGGCATATACCCAGGCTTCCACCACGATTATTTCCGTCCCGTCAGGGGAGTAGAAACTATGCGACACGAAAGGTCCTCCCATATAGGCGCCTTCCAGATCCCATTGGCCGTGAGTCTGGGCAAACTGTCTGCCCCTATAGCTGATATACTTGGTCTCCGGCATCCAATAGTCCGCCGTCTTCATATAAGAGCCTTCGTCCGGTCCCGGGACATTGTTCTTCAGAATCTGGTCTCTTTTCCTGATGATCTTTTCCATCTGCAGGTCATCCCCTTCCACCGGATAGCGATAGATGAAAATACCCTGACTGGAATTGCGCTTGCTATATTCTATCCAGGCGAAATTGTGTGAAAGTTTCCTCAACTCATATCCTGAGGGCACCTTTACCGAGCCCCCGAAGACAGGCAGCACCCTTGCGGATACCTCCCTGTTCTCATAGCGTATGGTATTTCTCACCACCCTGTCTCTTTCAGCCTGCTCTATGGCGTTGATTATGTTCTCCTGGTTCTTTTTGAAAATCTCCTCGGCTTCCCGGGCGGTGAAGGCATCTATGTTTATGATAATCTGAGGGGAGGCCCATCTGTCCCTAACTATCTTTATGCCCGAAAGCTGATTCTGGGGGTTGATATTGAAAAAGATGATATTGCGATGCACCTGGAACATTTCTATGAAATTCCCCTGGGGTACATTGATAAGCGTATAGTTCGGCTCGAACATAGGCAGGTATGGATATTCGTCCTCCATAACACTCCTGACACTCTCTCCCAGACTTCCGTCCCAATCCTCTTTCTCGATTACCACCAACACTTCGCCCGCCTTTCCGCTGATGGAAGGCAGCAGGCTGCTGTTAGTTTTACAGGCCGTGAGGCAAAGTGCCAAAGTTAATAAAGCTAAGACTGTCTTTCTCATTATTCTCAATGTATTAATCTCGATATGTCATTGCCGAAAGCCAGGACCAGCAGCATCAGCAGCAGGGCCATTCCTATAAGCTGAGCCACCATCAGGAACTTCTCCGAAGGCTTCCTTCCGCTAATCATTTCGTAGAGGGTAAAGAGTATATGCCCTCCGTCCAGTCCCGGAATCGGAATCAGGTTCATAACTCCAAGCATTATGGAAAGCAGGGCTATGATGGAAAGGAACTGGTACCAGTCCCATTTGTCGGGGAAGATCTGCCCTATGGAGATGAAACTGCCCACTGATTTGTATGCTCCCGTCGAAGGCTTGCTCACCAGCTTCAAGTCCTGCAGATAGCCCTTAATGGTGCCACCCGTCCGTCTGAAGCCCTCTCCTATGCTCTCCACTACATTATACTTTCTGCGCTCCACCTCCGGCGCCTGTATATATATGCCAATCCTTCCTGCACTGTCTATCTGCAATGGCAGGCTTATCAGCTCTCCCTGTCTTTCCACGAGGGCATTTACTTCCCTTCCCGCGTATTTTTCAAGTACCGGAGCGGCATCCTGAAAGAAGGCGACGTCCTCTCCCTCCACGCTCAGGATTCTGTCGTGCTTTCTCAGCTGCGTGGCGTTCTGAGGGGAAGCCACTGAATCCACTATGAAAGGCATCGCCAGGTCGAACATCAATGGGGAATTAAGAATCTCTGAGGTTCTGGACAGGTCCATATACAGATTCAAGGTGTCGGCGCCCCTGAGCAAGGTAACTTTCTGGGTCTGCCTTCTGATAAGGTCGGCCTGCAGGTTTGAAAAGTCCTGAGGCTGGTAGTCGTCCAGGCTGATGATGTGGTCTCCGGCCTTGAATCCCATATCTCGGGCCAATTCGTTTGGATATATCTGGGCATCCTTGTTAGGCAGGTATGCACTGCCCCAGATTCCGCTGATAAGGCTATAGGCGAAAATGGCGAAGATGAAGTTGAAAAGTACACCTCCCGCCATCACCAAAAGTCTCTGCCAGGCCGGATGCGTTCTGAACTCCCAAGCCTTAGGCTCTTTTTTCAGACTCTCCATATCCATAGACTCGTCCACCATACCGGATATCTTGCAATACCCTCCGAAAGGCAGCCAGCCTATTCCGAATTCAGTTTCTCCCTTCTTGAATTTCAGCAGAGCCTTTCCTCCCACGTCGAAAAAGAGATAGAATTTCTCAACCCTTATGTGAAAGAGTTTGGCAAAGAGAAAATGCCCTGCTTCGTGCACTATAATCAGCAGCGAGAGAGCCAGTATCACTTGTAAAATCTTAAATAAAATCAGCATTTCAAATCAGTTCTTGCGCCATTCTCATACAATTCTCGTGAGTGGCGAAAATGTCATCCAGGCTCGGATTAGCCACAAAAGCCACACCATTGATGCAGTGCTCTATCAAATCGGTGATCCCGTAGAAACTTATCCTGTCCTCCAGAAAGGCTTTTACCGCCACTTCGTTTGCGGCATTCAGGGCGCAAGGGATGTTTCCACCACGGCGGAAGGCTGATTTGGCCAATTCCAGATTAGGGAAGCGCTCAGTGTCCGGAGCTTCGAAGTGAAGGCCTGACAAATTGGCAAAGTCCAAGCGCTTGTTCCCCACGCTCAGCCTTTCGGGGAAAGAGAGGGCAAAGCCTATGGGCTCTCTCATATCGGGGGAGGCGAGTTGGGCTATGACAGCACCGTCTTCAAATTCCACCATAGAGTGGATGACGGATTCGGGGTGGACCAGCACGTTCACCATATCCGGCTCTACGTCGAAGAGCCAGCAGGCTTCGATTAGTTCGAATCCCTTGTTCATCATCGTGGCGGAGTCTATGGTGACCTTGGCTCCCATATTCCAGTTAGGGTGTTTGAGGGCCTCGCTGGCCTTCGCTTTCATAATCCTGTCCTTAGTCCAGCAGCGGAATGGCCCTCCGGAAGCGGTCAGGTGAATGCGGCTGAGGGCATTGCCCTGGGCGGCCAGCAGGCATTGGAAGATGGCGGAGTGTTCGCTGTCCACAGGCAGGATTACCGCATTGTTCTTCCTCATACAGGAAGTGACGATCTGTCCTGCGGCCACCAGGGTTTCTTTGTTAGCGAGGGCGACTATCTTGCCGGCCTCGAGGGCTGCCAGGGTAGGCCTGAGCCCGCTGAAGCCCACCATCGCCCCCAGTACTATGTCCACTCGGGGGGAAGTAATGAGTTCACAGAGGCTGTCTATGCCGGCAAATACTTTGCTGTCGCTGTGCTTTAGCCTTTCGTTCAACTCAGGATAAAGGCTTTCGTCGCAGATTACTACATTGGCCGCATCAAATTCCAAGGCTTGGGAGCAGAGCAGGTCCAGGCTTCTGTTAGCGCTGATCAACTCTACCTCGAAGAGGTCCCTGTGCTGTCTTATTACGTCCAGGGCCTGGGTCCCTATGGAACCGGTGGAGCCCAGGATGGCTACTTTACGTTTTTCCATCAGAAAGAAATATAAAGGCTAGGGTCAACTGCGCTGCCCTTGTGCCATAATTCGAAATGCAGATGGTCTCCGCTGGAGGTGCTTCCGGTATTGCCTACATAGGCGATAGGAGTTCCGGCGCTGACCCTGTCTCCCTGTTTTTTCAGCAGAGAACGGTTATGTTTGTAGGTGGATACCATATCCCCGCTATGCTGCAGGCTGATGGTATAGCCGTATTCGTTGCTCCAGCCGGCGAATATCACCGTCCCGTCGAGGGTGGCTTTCACTACGCTGTTAGCCGGAGCTGCAATGTCCACCGCCGGATGGGTCGCCATATCGAAGCTGTTCGTGATCACTCCCACCAGAGGGCTGAAGAAGTGCACACCCTCTATAGGCAGATCGCGTTTTCCGGAAGACGACAGTCCGTACTGCTCTTCCGCCCCGACCTTGGCCCTTAATAGGGAATCCTGCCGCTGCAGATAGACTTCGCTCTTGCTCTGCAGGTAAGCCTCTCTGTGGGAGTCCTTTGCCACCTCTTCCAGAGAAAGACTTTGTTCTCCTGCCAATGTCCTTTGCAGATTCTCGGCATAGAGCTCCCAGCGTATCATCGCGCTCTCAAGGGAGTCTATTTTCACTGCGTTGGAAATGGCCTGACTGCGGAAATCAGCGTCCGGATAGCCTGGGATGCTATAATGCAGAGGGGTGAAGACAAGCAGAGAGTAGATGGCTCCGACAAGGGTGCAGAGGAAAAGGCTCAGAAGGCAGAAAAAATTCGCCTTGCTGAACTTAAGGGCATAAATCTTCTCGTGAGTGGCATCTTCCACCAGAGACAGTCGATATAGCTTTCTTTGTGTTTTTTTACTTCCCATATTTTGCTAAATTTGCAGTGCAATGGACAGAATCATAGGGATAGATTACGGGAAGGCGCGTACCGGTCTGGCGGTAAGTGACCCTCTCGGCATCTTCGCTTCCGGCTTGGAAACACTGCCATCTGCAAAGATAATAGATTATCTTAAAAAATACGATGCTTCGGGGGAGAGGATTACACGATTTGTGCTGGGTTATCCGCTTAATCTCAATGGGGCTCCAGCTCAAACAGCTCCCGAAGTGGATGTTTTCATAAAAAAATTGCAGGAAGCCTTTCCTGAGATTCCCATTAGCCTTGAAGACGAGAGATTTACTTCCGTTCTGGCACATCGGGCGATGATAGACGGGGGGATGAAGTATTCCCGCCGTAGGGATAAGGCGGAGGTGGATAAAATTAGTGCCGCCATCATACTGCAGAGTTATTTGGACAGAAAGAAATGATTAGACCGATTTATTTGTACGGCTCGGAGGTTTTGAGAAAAAAGGCCCTGGAAGCCGATTTGAATGACAGGGAGGCTCTCAGTTCCCTTGTCAAGGATTTGTGGGACACCCTGGAAGTGGCTGACGGCTGCGGCCTTGCCGCCCCTCAGATAGGAGTCTCTCTGAGAGTCCTCATCGTGGATGGCACCGCTATGGTGGACGATATGCCTTATCTGAAAGATTTTAAGAGGGTTATGATTAATCCAGTACTGCTGGAGGAGTCGGAGAAGAAATGCGAGTATGCCGAAGGCTGTCTGAGCTTACCGAACATTTACTACGACGTATGCAGGCCTGAGAGCATCAAGGTGGAGTACTATAATGAGAATTTCGAGAAGGTGACGGAGGAGTTGGATAAGTTCGCTTGCCGTATGGTGCAGCACGAAATGAGCCATCTGGACGGCTGCGTATTTACAGACCTGGTGCCACCTATCCGCAGGAAGATGCTGCAGGGCAAACTCGCTAACATAGCGAAAGGAAAAGTAAGGACACAATATAAAACTATAATCAAGTAATTATGGGAGCATTTCACGCTTATGACATCCGTGGTATCTACGGAGTCGATTTTGATAAAGAAACCGCGTTCAAGGTGGGCTATTTCCTACCTGAACTGTTGAACACTAAAAAGATAGCGGTGGGACGAGACTGCCGTGTATCCTCTCCTGAGATTCACGATTCCCTTGTGGAGGGTATTCTCAGTGCCGGAGCCGATGTCTATGATCTGGGCCTTACCAGCACACCTATGGTGTATTTCGCTACGGCCAATTATGGTTTCGACGCTTCGGTTCAGATTACCGCTTCACACAATGCCGCCAAATACAACGGAATGAAAGTCTCCAGAAGCCAGGCGCTGCCGGTGGGCTTGGACGGAGGTTTGGGACAGATTAAGGAATGGATAGAGCAGGCTCGTCCTACTCCTGCGGCGGCGCAGAGGGGAAGCGTACATCCTATGGACATACATAAGGACTATATCGACTTTATGCTCAAGTATAAGGGGGATTATTCGAATCTGAAGATAGTCTTTGACCTCTCCAACGGTATGGCTAACCTTTTCGCAAAGGAAGTCTTCGGGGATGAGCCTCAGTATCTTTTCGATACTCTTGACGGAAGTTTCCCTAATCACGAGCCAAATCCTCTGGTAGCTAAGAACGTGGAGCCTTTGAAAGAGGCAGTGCTCAAGGCCGGTGCAGATATCGGTGTCATTTATGACGGAGATGCCGACAGAGTGATGTTCGTGGATGAAAAAGGTGGTTTTGTAGCCCCTGACTTGCTGATCGCTATGATGGCTCTCTACTTCTGTGACGAGCGCGGGGCTAAGAATCCGGTGGTGTTACAGGAGATACGCTCTTCCAAGGCCGTCTCCGAGTATCTGGAGGCATACAATGCCGATGTGCACACCTGGAGGGTGGGCCGTGCCTTTGCCGCTCCGAAACTTCGCGAGCTCGACGGATTGTGGGGAGGAGAATTGGCAGGACATTACTATTTTAAGGACTTCTTCTACTCTGACAGCGGATTGTTGGCTTCTCTGATAGTCCTGAGGATAGTCTCTCAGCTCAAAAAGCAGGGAATCTCTTTCAGTGAGCAGATCTCCCGCATCGCCAAGTATCAGAACTCCGGCGAGATTAACTTCCGTCTGGAGGACAAGGCTGGAGCTATGCAGGCTGTATGTGAGCATTTCAGACAGACTCTGGGAGAGCCTCAGAAGTATATGGATTTCGACGGCTTCCGTCTGGAGTATCCTAGCTGGTGGTTTAACATCCGTCCTTCCAATACTGAGCCTTATCTCAGGTTTATCTGTGAGGCCACGACTCAGGAGGAGCTTCACTCTAGAATAAAGGAAGTCAGTGATATTTTGACAGAGCGCTTCGGCGGTATTCGTAGTTAATGCAGAAAGTATATATATTCGACCTGGATGGTACGCTGTATGACAGAAAGAAACTCAAACAGCGTATCATCCTCTCATATCTCGGAAAGGGTTTTTGGTCTTCACTTGTCCTGATGTCAAGCGAACGCGCTGCCCGCAAGGAACTTCGTCTCCAGAATACCGGAACTATGGGCTATTCAGAGTTTTTCGCCCTGGTGGCTAAGAAAAGCGGACAGAGCCCTGAGTATGTAAGGGATTGGTATAATAATTCCTATATGGTTCATATGGCTCAAGTGCTGGAGAAGCACTATTGTGCCCGTCCAGGGATAGTGGATAAGATTAAGGCCTTGAAAAAGGAAGGATGCAGAGTCCTGGTTCTCTCCGATTATGGAAACATAGAGAATAAGCTGAAGGCTTTGAAGATAGATCCTTCCCTCTTCGAGTACCTTTTGGATTCCCCGTCTCTGGGAGGCTTCAAACCTTCCGCATCAGTTTTCCTGACAGCTTGTCAGATAGTGGGTTGCGAGCCTTCGGAGGCCGTTATGATAGGCGACCGTCCGGAAGTGGACGGAGGCAGTGTGAAGGTGGGGATGCCTTATATAGACATTACTGAGTTCTGAACCACTCGCAACTGCTCTTCTCTCCTGCGATCCAGACCTTGTCTGAGAGTTCGAAGTGGAACTCGGGTTTAGGGTTTGTGATGAAGGATTCTCCCCGAAGTACACTTATCACCATACATTTATAGTCTCTCAGTGAGGCTGAGCGAAGAGTCTTCCCATAGAGTGGAGACTCTTTGTCTATCTCTATGCAGATGACTTCGAATTCATCATTGCTGCTTTCACTCTGAGTGGCCTCCTTCAGCATATCTTTCAGTTTGTCTATCTGCTGGCTGCTGCCTACGGCAAGCACCTTGTCGGCAGGGTAGAGCACCTGATCCGAGTTAGGAATGATGATGCTGCGGCCGCCGCGTTTTATTTCTATGATGTTGGCTCCACTTTGGGCTCTAAGAGCGATGTCTTTAAGCTTTTTGCCTGCCAGACTGGAGTTGGATGGAATCTCGAATTGCTCGAGATGTACGTCGTAGCCGTTGAGGGTCTTTTGTACCGAGCTGAGAACCTGGGCATTCCGCTCAGCTTCCTGCTCTTTGACGTTAAGGTTATAAAAGAACTGCTTTTCGAACTTGAAGCGTTTTTGGAAGTAATTCCTTCCCACTATGATGAATACAAGTCCTCCGAACACTATCAGCACGGCAGTCCAACCGGCGAGTTTGAAGTGACTGGCTATCACGGCTATGACTATGCCGATAGCGAAGAAGGAGCGCAGCAGGACGAGGGCCAGGATGGGCCATTTGTTAGACTCCTTGGCCTTGAGCAGCTTATAGGCGGATTTGTTGATGGAGCCGGAACTGATGCACATCCCGTAGAGGAAAGGGGACATCGCCAGTAACTTGACGCTGACATTTACTATGGATACCCAGCTTGGATTCAGATGCGGGAACAGTTTAAGAACTACAGGGCAGATGAACTGAACGCAGACAGAGTAAACCGCTATGAGTATGACACCATAGATTCCTATTCTCAGCAGGTAGAATTTCATCAGAACCTTCCATTCGCTCTTCTCTGCATTGCTACTGTCGGAATTGTCTTTGCTCTCGCCATCTATTCTGTTCAGAACTTTTTCTGGTAGTTTTTTCTTTAGAAATTTATAGACAGGAGTGGAGCTGCGGATTACAAAAGGAGCTATCAGGTTGCTTAGCACGAAGACGGCTACTATCAGAGGATAAATGTAATCGCTCACCACTCCCAGACCCACTCCTACGCTGGCTATGATGAATCCGAATTCACCCATCTGGGCAAGGCTGAATCCGGTATGAATGGCATTGTCCAGCCCCTTGCCGGAGAGCAGTACGCCTCCACAGACGAAGATAATGTCGAAAATGAGAAGAATCAGTACCAGAAGCAGTATCGTCGCCCAGTTGTGGGCCAGTATCTGAGGAGATACCATCATTCCCACAGACACGAAGAAGATGGCTCCGAAGAGGTCTTTGATAGGGGATACGAGCCTTTCTATGTGCTCGCTTTCTATGGTTTCGGCCAGGATTGAGCCCATTATGAAAGCCCCTAAGGCTGCTGAAAATCCCATCTTTTCGGACATCGCCACCATCGCGAAACACAGGCCAATGCTGACTATCAGCAGAATCTCGTCGTTGAGGAATCTGCGGGCTTTCTTAAGCAGGGTGGGGATGAGATAGATGCCCACCACAAACCAGAGTACCAGGCAGAAGGCGAGTTTGCCGAGAGCTCCGAACAATTCCTTGCCACTGAATTTGGCAGAGACGGCTATGGTGGAAAAGAGCACCATCAGGATAATGCCCACGATGTCCTCTATTATCAGGGTGCCGAAGACAATCCCGCTGTAAGGCTTGCTCTTAAGCCCCATTTCCTCGTAGGATTTGGCTACCACCATAGTGGAGGACATAGGCAGCATTCCTCCCAGGAACATACTTTCCATACGGCTCCATCCAAGCGCTTGTCCGGTCACAAAGCCTATCAGGAACATTCCCAGGAGCTTGCACATGGAGGTGATGATGGAAGTGCTGCCGCTTTTCATCAGCTTCTTGAAACTAAACTCCAGTCCCAGACCGAACATCATAAAGATAATGCCTATCTCTGACCACTGGTGCACGGAGTCCATACTGCTGATTCCGGGGAAAAACTCTATCCCTGGACCTATCAGGAAGCCGGCCAGGATGTAGCCCAGAATGACAGGCTGTTTCAGAGCCTTGGAAATGATGGTAAATATTCCGGCTGACACCAGAATAATGGCCAGATCACGAACAAAATTAATCTCTTCTGACATGTTTCAGGTATTTGCTGGATTTCTCGTTCTGCTCTATGAGTATTTTTTCTTCAGGAACTCCGGCATAGTCCAGGAACCTCTCCCAGATGATTTCTATCGCCGTTTTGCTGGGATGTACCAGGTCTTCTGCAAAGAAGCGGTAATCTCTCAGTTCATCCAGAACTATTTCATATGCTGGGAAATACTCCAATCCCAATTCCGCGACTCCCAGATGTAGAAGACTTTTGCTCAAGCTATTCTGATGGGCTCCCTCGCCCAAATGCCGAATAGGGCTGACCGTAAATATGAAATCTTTCTCGGGATGAACTTTCACTATCGAGCTTAAGGCGCTCTTCACTTCTTCCAGGCTTAAGAGCCTATGTTCGAACTCGTAGCCAGGGCGTTTCAGACAGTTGCTAACTAGCCTGTTTCCTTTCTCTTCCTTGTGCTCCCATACCATAGCCGTGCCCAGGCTGACTATGACTTTATTCGCTTTATGCCAATTCTCCCGCGCCCTCTCCAACTCTTTGTTCGCATTGTCCAGAAATTCCTGCTCTTCCTTACGGGCAAAGCTGCTGTGGTGGTAAAAGGAACAGACTTTATCCACTCCTGCCCCCATCTTTACGCAGTCTTCTGCCGTGAAAAGCCTCTGGGAATCCAGCAGTTCCACTGCCTGGGCTATGGATGCAGGGTTGTAGATGGTACCGAAGGGATTCGCAGTAATCCGAAAGCCTGCACTTTCAAGTTTGTCTGCTATGTTATCTACGAAACAACTCCCCAAAAGTACAATTTCGTCTTTCAGGGAAATAGGCTTTGAGCTTCTGCCTACAGCCACCGTAGTACTAAGTTTGACCATCGCACAAAAATAGTGATTTTCGTATTCATTTAAAAGGAGCTTTGACCTGCCAAGACTTACTTGTGGGCTTTTCGGAAAGAATTGCTAAATTTGTGGGATTTAGAATATATGACTCTTACTGTACAAAATTTTAATTTGTTTCTTCTAATAATGAGCGCTATCGCCCTGGTGGTTTTCATAGCGCTGCATTTTATCGATGCCGGTTACGGCAAATTTTATAATAAAAAGTGGGGACCTTCCCTGGATAACAAGCTGGGCTGGGTACTGATGGAGTCTCCGGTTTTCATCGCGATGCTCCTGCTCTGGCTCCTTTCCGAGAGAAAAGACAGCCTCTGCCGCCTGATATTCCTCCTGCTTTTCGAGCTTCATTACTTCCAGAGATCCTTCATCTTTCCCTTCCTTATCAAAGGGAAAAGCCGAATGCCGGTCAGCATCATTTTGATGGGAGTCGTTTTCAACACCCTGAACGCCCTTATGCAAGGGGGTTGGATCTTTTATATTTCTCCCCTCGAGATGTACCCCGACAGTTATCTGCTCGACCCCCGCTTTATCTGCGGAAGCCTGATTTTCTTCTTTGGAATGTTCGTTAACATTCAGTCAGATAACATTATACGTCATCTCCGCAAGCCTGGGGACACTGCCCACTATCTACCTAAGGGAGGGATGTTCCGTTATGTCAGCTCTGCCAATTATTTCGGCGAGCTGCTGGAATGGACCGGCTTTGCTATCCTGACCTGGTCTTTGTCCGGAGCCGTCTTCGTCCTCTGGACCTTTGCCAATCTCGGCCCTCGCTCAGCCCGCATCCACGACAGATATCAGGAGGAATTTCCTGAAGAATTTGACAGTAAACACACAAAACGACTGATACCTTTCATCTACTAAAATGGAATCAAAGATTTTCACCCCTTGTCAGATAGGCCCTGTAACTATTAGAAACAGGGTAATCCGTTCAGCGGCCTTTGAGAATATGGCTTATAACAACAGCCCTTCCCAAGACCTTTTCAACTATCACACTGCCGTAGCGAGAGGCGGAGTCGGTATGACCACTGTGGCCTATGCCGCAGTCAGCCAGAGCGGACTCTCCTTCAAAGGCCAGCTATGGATGCGTCCTGAGATAGTTCCCGATTTGAAAAAACTCACAGATGCCGTACACGCCGAAGGGGCAAAGGCTTCCATACAGCTCGGACACTGCGGTAATATGACTCACAGATCTACCTGCGGCTGCACTCCCGTGGGAGCTTCAGGAGGCTTTAACCTCTATTCCCCGACCTTCGTGCGTGGCCTTAAGGAGGAGGAGATTCTGCAGATCGTGGAAGACTTCGGGAAAGCAGTGCTGCTCGCCCACGAGGCCGGTTTCGACTGCGTGGAGATTCACGCGGGACACGGTTATCTGATAAGCCAATTCCTTTCTCCATACACTAATCACAGAAAGGATCGCTGGGGTGGCAGCCTGGAGAATAGGATGCGCTTTATGCGTCTGGTTATCAACAAAGTAAAGGAAGTGGCCCCTGCCGATATGGGCATCATCGTAAAGATGAACATGCACGACGGATTTAAGAAGGGAATGCAGAGGGCGGAATGTCTGGAGGTCGCAAAGGAACTGGAAAGGCTGGGTGTGGATGCCCTGGTGCTCTCGGCGGGCTTCGTAAGCAAGGCTCCGATGGAAGTGATGAGAGGCTCAATGCCGCTAAAGACATTGGCCTACTATATGGATATGAAGTCCTTCTGGTGGCTGAAGGCGGGACTGGCAGTGGCAGGCAGGAAGATGATTCCGAGCGTACCCTACAAGGAGGCTTATTTCCTGGAGGACGCGCTGGAGTTTAGAAAGGCCTTGAAGATGCCGCTTATCTATGTGGGAGGAATGGTGTCCAAGCAGGGAATCGAGAAAGTGCTGGACAGCGGATTTGTGGCAGTGCAGGTGGCAAGGGCCCTGGTTCACGACACGGATTTCGTGAACAAGATGCGAAGCGGGGAGTGTGAATGCAGCACTTGCGGACACTCGAACTATTGCATAGGAAGGATGTACACCCTCGAGATGAGGTGCCATAGGTGTGTGGAGAATTTGCCGGCGAAATTGGCAAAGGAAGTGGAAAAAGCAGAAGAGAAATGCGCAGGAAGATAGCACACAGTCCGAATGCGCTGGTTACTGGAGGAAGCTCGGGGATTGGCCTGGAGATAGCCAGACTCCTCGCGGGGGCTGGATGTAATGTGCTGATAGTCAGTAACGATAGCGAAAAGCTCCCGAAAGCGCAGCAGGAGCTGCTCAGAGCTGGGGGTCAAGTGCAGGCACTAGAGATGGACTTGGCATACGAGGACTCGGCGGATAGACTATACGCTTACTGTAAGGAAAAGGGCTTCGAAGTGGATATCCTGGTGAACAATGCCGGAATGTTTTTTTACGAGCCGCTGACGCCGGACAGGCTGGAAGAGGCGAAAAGGATGCTGATTCTGCATAACTATACCCCGCTGAGGCTCTGCACTCTCTTCGCCGAGGATATGAAGAGGCGGGGTTGCGGCTATATTTTGAACGTGGCTTCCATCGCGGCCCATCTGCCGGTGCCTGGGCTGGACTGTTATGCGGCGAGCAAGGCCTTTTTGAAGACTTTCAGCAAAGCCCTGCATAATGAATTGAAAGGCAGCGGAGTAAAGCTTTGTGCAGTATGCCCTGCCGCGGTGTCCACCACCCTTTATGGGCTGAACGAGAAGCTGTTGAAATTCGGAACGGACATACATTTTATCCAGAAGCCTTCAAAGACTGCTAAGAGGGCTCTGAGAAGTATGTGGAGAGGACGGAAAATCTGCTATCCGGCATTTATGTGCTATTATCTGCCAGTTCTGCTTAAACTGGCCCCTGATGCCCTCATAAGATATATCTGGAAGAAAACCAAAGGAAAGAAAGAATATGTACAGTCTTGAGAATCAGTATGTTCAGCTTAGAGTAAAGCCGGAAGGAGCTGAGTTGTGCAGCATCCGGAAAAATGGCATCGAATATCTCTGGCAGGCTGACCCTTTGTTCTGGAAGAGACATTCTCCGGTGCTTTTCCCTATAGTGGGAAGTCTCTGGGAAGGAGAGTTTAGAGTGGAAGGAAAGAGTTATGCTATGAGTCAGCACGGTTTTGCAAGGGACAGCGTATTCAGTTTGCTCTCACAGAGTTCTGACAGTATCTGTTTCAGGCTATGTTCAGATGAGAGGACTCTCAAGTGTTTTCCCTATCCTTTTGTGCTGGATATCAGCTATACCCTTAAGGACTCCTGCATAGAAGTGGGCTGGAAGGTGGAAAACCCCTCTGATAAGGAGATTTATTTTCAGATAGGGGCTCATCCGGCCTTTTTCTACCCGCATTTCGATGCCGCGCAGAAGGAGAGGGGCTATTTCGCCTTCGATAAAAAGGAGGGATTGGAATGTGTCAGGATAGCTCAAAAGGGCTGCGTAGATGCTCTGAAACGCTATCCTCTGGAATTGGATGAAGAAGGTTTGCTGCCTTTATCCAGGGACAGTTTCGACGAGGTGGACACTCTCATCCTTCAAGATTCTCAGCTTAAGGAGGTGACACTGCTGGATAAGGAAAAGAGGCCTTTGCTAGGCTTGAAATTTAATGCCCCAGTAGTGGGCCTGTGGTCTCCTCCAGGGAAAAATGCTCCATTTATCTGCATTGAGCCTTGGTATGGAAGATGCGATAGCGTAGGCTACACTGGAGACTATAAGGGCAGAGACTGGGTCAATGCCCTCCCTGCCCATCAAAGCTTTGAAGCTTCTTATACTATAGAGATATACTAGACTCCTGCCTTTTCGAGGAAGGCCCTTACTCTGTTCTGATACTCCTGAGGGTGATCGATGATAGAATATACGTGGGCAGAACCAGGGGCTTCCCATATCTCCTTATAGCCTTGAGTCTTAGCCTCATAGCAAGGGTATAGCATATAGGTAGGCACGAAGTCGTCAGCTCCGCCGTGGATGAATAACATAGGCTTGCTGCTCTTTGCTACCTGTTTTACTGCAGAAGCCTCGCGGAAGGACCAGCCGTATTTCAGCTGGCAGATGAAGCTGGCTCCGTAAAGCACAGGGAAAGGAGGAAGTCCGAACAATTCCTTAAGCTGGTCGGCGAACATATTCCAGACATCGGTATAGCCGGCATCCTCGATGAAAGCCTTAACATAATCCGGAGTCTCTTCTCCGCTTATCATCATCGTGCAAGCTGCTCCCATAGACATTCCGTGAACCACCTGAGCTTCGTCCTGGAATAGCTCGTGTGCCACTGGTATCCAGGAGAGTATGTCAAGTCTGTCCTTCCATCCCATCTGTATGGCTTTGCCCTCGCTCAAGCCGTGAGAAGGCATGGCCGGAATGAAGACGTTGTAGCCCAGGGAGTCTCGATACATCTTGGCATACACTGCCATAGTTACCGGATTGTTCTTGTATCCGTGCAGCAGTATGGCGGTCTTTGTGGAAGGCTCTTTCGCTGCGGCATACTGGGCGTAGAGTTTTCTGCCGTCTGCAGTTATCATAGTGGTGTCCTTCAGGATGCCTTCTGCTTCGAGGGTATCCCACCAGGAGAGGATTCCAGGGCATTTGCGTTCAGCTTTTTCTCTCTCTTCCAGCTTGTCAGCTTCGACCTCGTCCCTATCCAGGGCATAGCCCACCATATAGAGTCCGCCGCCTATTGCGACCACTAGCACGAGTCCCAGAAGGACAGCTGCCACTATCAAAGTGATTTTAACAGATTTTTTCATAATCGAGTGTTATTATTTATAATTTCCTTGTACAAAGTAAAGCTGAAATTTTAGTCGAAAATCACCCCAGGATTCATCTGGTGAGGGTCTTTCCAATCTATGCCTAGTTTTCTCAGGGCGGCTTTTCTCTCACTCCAGAAAGCAAAGCACCAGCCCATTCCGTGAGGGATGTCGCTGAGCTTCTCATAGGCCATTTGGTCTGCCCTGTCTATGACCTGTTCCCAATGCTTGGTCCACTCTACCGGATCTCTTTTCAGCAAGTCCTTTTGTGGAATCTCGTCGAGGCGGTTCTGGTCTGCCAATTCTATGCATCTCTCAAGCTCCCTCGCCTCATTCTCCAAATCCTCCCTGATAGACAGATCGTGTCCGCTTTTAGCCTCTATCCAGCCAAGTACTTCCAGCTGTATACGGCTGAGCCTGAGTTTTAGTCGAGGGTGGTCACAGATCAGATCCAGCATCTTGTCGTTCAGACTGTAGAGAGTATTCAGTAGATGTTCATATTCTTTCAGCCTATCTGCGGCATCGGCATATTCTCGGGCCAATTCTCCTATCTTCCAAGGGGCCGTATATTCCTGCATAGCCTCTTGGGCCTGCTCCAGACAGCTTCGGCAGATATTTTCCAATTCTTCCAGATTATCTTCAGATTCATTTTTGTACTCCGCCACCACGATGTCGGGGTCGTCATACTCGCTGAAGCAATCCTCTTCTATCTCTGGCTCATCCTTGTCAGCTGTAAGTGATTCATAAATAGGAAGATAGAACTCTTCTATCACCGCAGCGTGATGAGTCAGAAATCCTTTTTTATAGCCGCTGATTATAATGTCGAGAGTATCAGCCTTCAAAGCATAAGCCCTATAGGCACATTCGTAGCCAAAAGCCTCGTCGTAGCGTTCCGGAGCAGTTTTATCCTCAAGAACCATCCTGCTCAGAGATTGATAGCAACTGCTGTTTCTAAGAAGTGCCCCTTTTGAGTACCATTGCCAGGCTTGTCCGAAGTCCTGTTCAAAGCCATAATCCCCATTCTCAAAATAGGAGCCCATAAAGTAGGCGGCATAGCTTTCACCCAAACTTGCACCCAGGGCCAAATCCTCTTTCAGAATATCTCTCACCTGTGTCCTCGTCTCCTCGTCCATACCTTCGTAATACTCACTTGTCATCAGACAAGCTGTTTCCAAATAAGCTGAAGGCGCACCCGCCTCCTGACCTTTTTCCATCAGCTCCATAAAGGTCTCCATATCCACGACATTGCCTTGATCGTCGCAGCATTTCAAAGATGCGAGCAGGAAAAAGGATTCGCTGTCTCCCAGCTCTATCGCCTTTTTATAGTCCTCTTCCGCCTCTGCCTTCCTCCCGAGCCTTTCTTTAGCTACAGCCCTCAGGCGGAAGTAGTAAGGATCCTCTTCTTCTGGCGTATTCTTCAGATATTCATCCAATAGGCCAATCGCCTTTTCCTCATCTGCATCCACGTAGTCCGAGCCGAATATCGTCTCGTGCAGGCGGAATTGCACCGCTCTCGTGCTATCATTTTCAAGTGCTTGATCCATAAGGCTTCTGAATCGCCTTATATCCACTTCCCCCAGGTCAGCATCCCTATACATAAATGCCAATTGAGCTCCGGCATCAGCTATTCCGGCCTGCAGTGCGGCTTCGTAGTTTTTTTCGCAGATTTCGTTCGAATTGGCCTCCAGTGCGAGAGTCTCGTGTAGCCGTGCGAGGGCATACTGCATATAGGGATTGCCCTTTTCTGCCAATTCCTGTATCTTATCTATATCCTTCAGCAGATGGACGATGTGGTTTCTCTGGTTTGCTATATTTAGGAACATCTTCTGGCTATACTTATCTGTAAGTACGTTTTTTGCCGCTGCCCAGAATGCTTCTGCTGATTTAAATTCGCAGATCAACTCGTGTATGCTATCGTTCATATATATAAGATTTGAATTTCAGTATACCTATAGGCTCACTCCATCCACATCCGGCCATCTACAAATATAAATCTATTTTATAAATAGTACTGCATTTTCGAAGAATTTGTATAATTGACAATTGTTCCATTGGCACATTCATTGCAGCATCAGTAAGCCGCTGACAAAATTGAACATTTAATTATTTATACTATGATTTCAGAAAATCTTCAGAAAGCGTTCAACGATCAGATTACCGCTGA
>CAMFSN010000001.1 GCA_945983015.1 uncultured Bacteroidales bacterium | reverse complement strand
GGAGGCAAGTGGAGCCAGGCGTGATCGAGAAGTCGAGCAGCCTCCGCCTGAAAACTCTGTTCCGTGAGTAAAACTGGGTTTTTACTCACCGCGGACCCATGGTGTGAAAGACAGATTTCTCGAGAAGTTCAGAAAACAGGAAATAAATTATTAAATTTACGATTGTAGGAATACCAGAAAATATAGGAAATTAGTTCAATGATTGGCAATGAATAAGGAAAGAGAAGTATGGATCGACTGGCTGCGGGTAGCGGCCTGTTTTATGGTAATAGTGGTGCATTGCACAGAACCTTTTTATCTGGGCGGCGAAGGTTCTCGAATTCTTAGCCGCAGCGATGCTTTCTGGGCAGCTTTTTCAGATTCCTTTGTGCGTGCCTGCGTACCACTCTTCGTTATCGCCTCCAGTTATCTGCTATTCCCTCTCAGTACGGATAGCAGGACTTTTTTCAAAAAAAGGGCCTCACGAATCCTAATCCCTTTCCTCTTCTGGAGTTTGGTATATGCTTTCATTTGGGGGAATCCGACGGAAAACCTTAGGAATCTAATCTTCAACTTTAACTATTCCGCCGGACACCTATGGTTCGTATATATGCTCATCGGCCTATATCTACTTATGCCCCTGCTCTCGCCCTGGGCAGAAAAAGTCAGCAGAAAAGAACTGTGCATATATATGAGCATCTGCTTTGCAAGCAGCCTCTTACCTCTGATCCGCGACTATCTGTCCAATGGCTCCCCTGCCATTTGCTACGGGCCAAGCGGCATTCCACGTCAAGCTCTCTATCCGCTTTGGGGAGAGGCTAGCTGGAACGCCTACGGAGTGTTCTATTACTTCAGCGGCTTCATCTTTTATCTGCTGCTCGGACTATATCTTCGTCGCTTCAGCGGGGACTTAAGCTGGAAAAAGACTCTCTCCATAGCCCTGCCAAGTTTTATCCTGGGTTTTGCCATAGCTTTCGGGGGCTTTATGCGTAGGGTATATCTTAGCGGGGACTTCCCCATCGAAGGCGATGTCAGACTGGCCGTATGGTGGGAAACCACCTGGTACAACGACAGCCTGGGAGTAGTTCTGATAAGCATAGCCTGGGTTCTGCTCTTTAAAAAGATTAAAGCCTCAGGCCAATTCTACAAAGGCGTAATACTGCCACTATCCAAGGCAGGTTACGGTATGTATCTCTGCCATATGATAATCCTGGCCCCTGTATCCGCATATTTCAGAGGACTATTCGCCGCCCAGCAAGCAAGCCAAGTCCTAGGCTTCTGGACTGCCCCTGTCAGCATACTGCTAGGAGCTTTAGTCACATTCGCCATCACTGGACTCATCTCTGTGTTGATACAAAGAATTCCAAAGATCGGTCACTGGATAATGGGCTGAGGATGTAAAAGTAAGCAATTATTCTTATATTTGTAAGCCATTTAAAGCGGCGATTCTTATGATGGATTTCAAACACGCTCACAAAGCACATCCCTGGCACGGAATAAGCCTGGGAGATAATGCTCCGGAGGAGGTCAGGGCATTTATAGAAATTGTACCGACAGACACAGTCAAATACGAAGTGGACAAAGAATCCGGATACCTGTCCCTGGACAGGCCCCAGAAATTCTCTAACATAGTTCCTTCACTCTATGGCTTCCTGCCCAGAACCTATTGTGCCCAGCATATGGCAGAGCCATCAAACAAACTCCTGGCCAGAACAGATATAGAAGGAGACGGAGACCCTCTCGATATCTGCGTACTCACCGAAAAGGACGTTACTCACGGCGATGTCATCGTAAGAGCCAGACCTATCGGAGGACTCCGACTTCTGGACCATAACCAGGCTGACGACAAGATAATAGCCGTACTGAAAAACGATGCCGTCTATGGAAACCTTCAGGACATCGAGGAACTGCCTACCCAGATAGTAAGAAGGCTTATCCACTACTTCACCACCTATAAGGATATCCCGGGAGAGACTCATCAAAGAATGAAATTCATAGGCATCTATGGGGTTAACGACGCCAGAGACATTATTCGCCGCTCAATTCAAGATTACGAGGAATACATAGCATCCCACTGAGATGAGCATTGCTGAAAATCTCGCCGACATAAAAGCCAGGCTACCGGAGAACGTGGAGCTCGTGGCTGTAAGCAAGTTCCATCCCGCAGACGCGATAAAGCAAGCCTACGGGGCAGGACAGAGAATTTTCGGCGAAAGTCGGCCTCAGGAATTGGCAGCGAAGATAAAGGAGCTGGGAAGGCAGGAATTTCCGGAGCTGCAATGGCACTTCATAGGGCATCTGCAGACAAATAAGCTCAAACTCGTGCTTCCCTATGTCGCTATGGTCGAATCCGTAGATTCGCTGCACCTTCTGGATGAGATTCAAAAGTGGGGCGAGGCCAATTCTCATATCACCGACGTACTGCTCGAAGTTCACGTCGCTGCGGAAGAAAGCAAACAGGGCTTTTGGGAGGAAGAGATAATCGAATTGCTCTTCAATGCTTCCAAATACTCAAAAATCCGTTTCAGAGGGCTGATGGCTATGGCCACAAACACTCCCGACGAGAGTATTATTAATGCTGATTTTCAGAGAGTTGATTCCTTTATGGCATATCTCAAAGAGCTTTTCCCCGAACTAAAGGATTTTAACCAACTCTCTATGGGGATGTCCCAGGACTGGCCCCTGGCAGTAAAGAACGGGGCCACTATCATACGCATAGGCTCAGCCATTTTCGGAGAGAGAATTTGAACACCTTCATAGCCATAGACCTGAAGTCCTATTACGCTTCGGTTGAATGCGTGGAAAGGGGCTTGGACCCCTTGACCACTCATCTGGTCGTGGCTGACGAATCCAGGACAAACAAGACAGTATGTCTGGCGGTCTCCCCTTCCCTGAAAGCCTTCGGCATAGGGGGCAGGGCGCGACTATTCGAAGTGGAGCAAAGGGTAAAGGAACTAAACCGCTATCGCAAGGAGAAAATCGAGTACATAGTAGCTCCTCCCCGAATGGCCTTCTATATGAGCTACAGCGCCAGGATATACGATATCTATCTCAGATATTTCTCGGCGGAAGACATACACGTCTATTCCATAGATGAGGTATTCATAGATGCCACACATTATCTGGGAGCCTATAAGATGAGCGCCCACGAACTGAGCATTAAGATAATCAGAGAGGTTCTAAAGGAAACCGGCATTACCGCCACAGCGGGGATTGGCACAAACCTATACCTTTGCAAGGTCGCGATGGACATAGTGGCCAAGCACCAGGAGGCAGACTCTGACGGGGTCAGAATCGCAGAATTGGATGAGATATCCTACAGAAGGTTGCTTTGGGAGCACAAGCCCCTGACAGATTTCTGGAGGATTGGCCCGGGGACTGCCGCCCACCTGGGCAGGCTTGGAATAAGCACTATGGGAGAATTGGCCCTCTATTCCCTCAAATACGAGGACTATCTGTTCAAAGAATTCGGAGTGAACGCGGAATTGCTCATCGACCACGCCTGGGGATACGAGCCCTGCACTCTGAAGGCCATTAAGGAGTACAAACCGCAGGAAAACTCCATCAGCCGCGGACAGGTTCTGAGCCGCCCTTACAAGTATAGGGAAGCCCTGATAGTGGCTTTGGAGATGTCGGACCTCGTCTCCCTTACATTGGTAGAGAAAGCCCTGCTTGCAGGCAGCCTCTCTCTTGTAGTCTGCTACGACCCCGAGAGCCTCTCAGACCCGAGGATTGATTACAAGGGAGAGACAAACACTGACCACTATGGCAGGCGCGTCCCAAAACACAGCCAGGGAATAATCAATTTCCCCTCTCCAAGTTCCTCAGGAATTGATTTTGCGCAGGCCATAAAGAGATTATTTGAGGAGAAAGTAGATAAAAGGCTTTTGATAAGACGAATCTATATTACTGCTAACAAAGTCGTTAGAGAGGAGGAAGGCTCCCGCTATGTCCAGCTGGACATATTCGCCGAAGAGGAAAAAGAAGATAACAAGCTTAAAGAAAGGGGCCTGCAGGAAACACTTATCAAACTAAAGAAAAAGTACGGAGGCAACTCCATACTCAAAGGCTACAGTTTCGAAGAAGGGGCTACCGCAAAGGAAAGAAACCAACAGATTGGAGGACATAAGGCGTGAACAAGAAATTGGAAGAAATACTGTATCTCCCCCGACCGGAATCAAAAAGGCATCCAAAAATGCCAATGGACTCCCGTGCAGCCCAGTTTTCTGCCTTTGCCGCCCTCACGGGCTATGAGGAAGTGATAGAAGAAACAGCCCAAAAACACGACATTGCTTTGTAATATCAAGATTTTTTCCATACATTTGGATGTTTATTTAAGAACACCCGTATGAGAAAAACAATTATTCTATTATTAATCAGCGTATTAGCGCTTAATTCCTGCATTTATGAGGATCCGTATATACTCTTTGTTGACGGAGGTGCAGACATATATGAATACGTAGAGGAGATAGACATTGACTGGAATTATGGCAGCGTTCTTATCCGCTATTGGGACGAGGACTACATATCTTTCTATGAGGAGGATTTATATTCCCGTCCTATAGAAGAGCCGATGTGTCATCTTCTGAAAACTAACGGAGAACTCTCGATCAGGTATAACAGAAGTTCCCATTCCGGTGATCAATACAAAAAGCTCACTCTCAACCTGCCGAAAGAGCGAAACTACAAATCTCTGGATATTGAGACCGTCAATGCCGACATAGACGTAGATATGGATGCGGATTATCTGGATTTTGAATCAGTGAACGGAAACATTATTTACAGTACCATATACAGGTACACAAAGCAGATTGACGTGGATACAGTAAATGGAGAGGTGGACCTTTACCTCCCTTTGGACGCAGGCTTCAATCTTGATTTTGACTCCTTAAACGGAAAGCTTTACAGTGAGTTCAATCTCTACAGTGAAGGAGATTCCTGTTACGGATACGGCAATGGATATACTTCCATCGACGTAGATACTGTAAATTCTGACTTATACCTGTCAATATACGAAATGCAATGAGTGAAAGCAGTAAGAAAGTAATAGGCTTCATTCTACTCTTCATAGGCGCCTTCTGGATAATCAGCAGTATAAGCACTTTTGCATTCAGACTGCTATTCAGAGGTTGGTGGACACTTCTTATCATTATACCCAGCATCTGGGCTATAGTCAGCAAGACTAACCGCCAAGCCGGATTCATAGGTCTGGGAATAGGTCTGATTCTCTTTATCCTGGCCCAATTCGGCCTCTCCTGGGGAGACCTGTTCCGTTTCTCCCTGGCCATTCTTATGATTCTGGGCGGTGCTTCCATTCTCCTGAGCCACAGTCAGAAACTCCACATTCCTAACGGTGCTGAGGCGGCCAATGGAAGAAGACAGATAGACATCTCCCTAAGCCGACGCTACTATCATTTCAATTCCGAAATCATAGACGATATCAAATGCAGAGTGGTATTTGGTATTCTGACCCTGGATCTGAGGAACGCCCATATCGACAAGGACATTAACATAGACTGCGACTGCACTCTGGGCTCCATAGAGATACTGCTGCCTTCCCAGGTCATAGTGAACCAGAAAGCCCATTTGGTGCTCGCCAGCACAAAGAACGAGCATATTAACCTAAGCAGCCTGAACCGGCCTCAGGTCACGATCAGCGGAAGTATCACCTTAGGCTTATTAAGTATAGATTAACGGCTAATAGTTCTGTTAGCCAGGTTGATACGATACTTGAAAGTACTCTTGCCCTTATAGAAGAAAAGCACCAGGGAATTGGCATTCTCAAAATAGACAGACGACAGGAAACGGTCTGTCTTTTTGTTTTTGCACTGAGGCTCAGCCCAGACCAGAAGGTTGGACTTGGCCTTGGTGTTTCTTACTACGACCACGGTATAGCCTCTGACATCGCATACCGCCGCCTGAAGTTTACCCTTTTCACTCTTTTTAGCCTTCTTGAAAGCTGTGTAGATGGAACAGTCGTCACTTACTCCTCCGAACTCTATGGTCCTGGCTTTTTTGAGAGCATCGGGATTGCTTTCCAGCCACCAGGAAATGTAACTGTCCGTCTTCATATCCTCCTGAGATATCTCGAGGAGTCTACTGTCAGATCTCAAAAGGGAATCCAGATACTCCACTTCCGGACAAGGCTCTGCAAAAGCAGTGGAAGACAGACCTTCTATCCTGAACGCTTCCCCATCCTTCGGCTTAAGAGCCTTTCCGGAGAAGGAAAGCATATGATAAGAGTAATCTTCTAAATCATATAGACCAATCGAATAGCTTTGCTCTGAAGGACAAGTGTCCAAATAGGAATAGAAGATATAGTTCTTACCGTTATTCAGTGTATGAAGGGCCAGAGAATCGGGAAAAGAGACTTCTCCACTTGCACTAAGAGGTATCAAGACCTCTTCTCCCGTATTTTTCCACTTCTTGCCTTTTTGCTGGAAATAATTGACCTTAAAGAGAGAATCGCTTCGCTCCACAGTGCTTCTATACTTTTTCTTCCCCTGTTTATAATCGTAAGAGAAGTCCTGCGAAAAAGAAAGGACTGAAACACAAATCAATAACAAAACCGAAACAATTCTTCTCATAATACTTATTTAAGAACTCCCAAATTCTTTCCAACCTTGACAAAGGCGGCTATGGCCTTGTCCAATTGCTCCCTGCTATGCGCTGCGCTTAACTGGACTCTGATTCGAGCCTGGCCTGCAGGTACCACAGGATAGTAAAAACCAGTTACAAATATGCCTTCCTCTGCCATCGCGGCGGCAAATCTCTGGCTTAATGGAGCATCGTAAAGCATAACTGCACAGATGGCGCTCTGAGTAGGTTTGATATCGAATCCTGCATCCAGCATCTTAGTCCTGAAATACTCCACGTTCTGAACCAGGGCATCGTGCAGAGAATTGTCTTCCGAAAGCATCTTGAAGAGCTCCACGGCGGCGCCAGCTATCATAGGAGGCAGGGAATTGGAGAAAAGATATGGACGGGAACGCTGCCTGAGCATATCGATTATCTCCTTGCGGCCGGTAGTAAAACCGCCTACTGCCCCACCGAAAGCCTTGCCCAGAGTGCCGGTATGGATGTCCACCCTGCCGTAGCAGTCAAAGAGCTCCGCAACTCCGTGTCCCGTGGCGCCAACCACTCCTGCGCTATGACTCTCATCCACCATAACCAGGGCATCGTATTTCTCTGCCAAATCGCATATCTTATCCAGAGGAGCCACATTACCATCCATAGAGAAGACCCCGTCAGTGACTATAATGCGGAAACGCTGGGCCTGAGCCTGTTGAAGACAACGCTCGAGATCTTCCATATCGGCATTGGCATAACGATATCTGACAGCCTTGCAAAGCCGCACTCCGTCTATGATGGAGGCGTGGTTCAAAGAATCAGAGATGATGGCGTCTTCGGCAGTGAAAAGAGGCTCGAAAACTCCGCCATTGGCATCGAAACAAGCGGCGTAAAGAATAGTGTCCTCGGTATGGAAATACTCAGATACGGCCTTTTCGAGTTCCAGGTGCACATCCTGGGTGCCACAGATAAAACGCACTGAACTCATTCCGTAACCGCGGCTGTCCATAGTGCGCTTGGCTGCCTCGAGAAGTCTCGGGGAGTTGGCCAGGCCCAAATAATTGTTAGCGCAGAAATTAAGCGCCTTGCTGCCATCTGCGAGGGTGATTTCAGCGCCCTGCTCACTGCAGATACATCTTTCCTTCTTATAAAGGCCTGCCTGGGCTATCTTATCCAGTTCTTCAGACAGGTAACTCTGAAATTTGCCGTACATAATTATTTGCCAAGTTTGATTTTCAAGTTCTTGATCATATCCTGGGTCATTGAATCCAGGTCGTAATTCGGAGCCCACCCCCATTCCTTGCGGGCACAGCTGTCGTCCATACTGTCAGGCCAGGAATCGGCTATATGCTGCCTGACCGGATCCACCTCATAACGCATTCTGAAATCCGGAATGAATTTTCTGATGGATGCGGCGATGATTTCAGGATCGAAACTCATCGAGGCTATGTTAAAGGCATTCCTGTGTTTCAGGTAACGGGGATCTGCCTGCATAATGTCTATGGCTGCCCTGAGCGCATCAGGCATATACATCATATCCATATAAGTGCCTGGAGCAATTGGACATACAAACTCCTCCCCCTTGACGGCGGCATAATAAATCTCCACCGCATAATCAGTGGTGCCTCCACCCGGAAGAGTGGTATAACTGATAAGTCCAGGGAAGCGGACAGAGCGGGTATCGACCCCATATTTATGGAAATAGTAATCGCTCAGCAGTTCAGTAGCCACCTTGGTGACTCCATACATTGAAGTAGGCCTCTGGATAGTATCCTGCGGGGTATTCACCCTAGGAGTAGAAGGTCCGAAGGAGCCTATGGAACTAGGGGTGAACACTGCGCAACGCTTCATCCTGGCCACTTCCAGCACATTGATAAGCCCATTCATCTGAATGTCCCAAGCCTTCAAGGGCAGTCTTTCGGCGGTGGCTGACAGCAGGGCTGCCAGATTATAGATAGTATCAATGTCGTATTTGTCCACTATCTCGGCTATCCTCGCGGAGTCACACACGTCCACTATTTCACTCGGGCCGCTGCTAAGGAGCTTTCCCTTTGGCTCACAACCGGATATATAACCTGCGACCACCTTTCCATTAGGAAAAGTGCGTCGCAGAAGCATAGTAAGTTCCGAACCTATCTGACCGGTGGAACCTATGACTAAAACATTTTTCACTATTTGAGTTCTTTGAATTTCTCAGAAGATATCTTTTTAGCCTTAAGTGTGGCGATACTCTTTATCTTATCGAGAACTTTCTTGTCTTCAACGCTCTCTGCAAGTCTGTCGATCTGCTTCTGATCGTGAAGCATATTGTTCACAGCCTCGCTGAGCATATCCTCAGGCACGTTTGAAAGGCCATACATTGCATACTGATAGTTGACATAAGACTTTGCTGCCTCCTGAATATCGTCTGCGGTAATCTGCAATTCAAACTTCTTCATAAGAGAGCCTCTTACCAGCTGCCACTTGAAGTCCTTCAGGAATGCAGGGAATTCGCTTTCCACCTGCTCGGCAGTAACTTTTCCCTCATTGGCGTGAAGCAGCCATCTCTTAAGGAAAGCCTCCGGAAGCTCCACTCCTGACTTCTGCACGTAGAAGTCGCGGATATCCTGAGAAAGTCTCCAGTCAGCCTCAGCCTTGTAGTTCTCCTTAAGGCGCTCGGCAACCTCCTTCTCTATCTCCTCCTCGCTATGCTCCTCCTTCTGGTTCTCATAGTATTTCTTAAGATTTTCAGCCATCTCGGCCTTCTCCTTTGCTGATACCGTCACGGTATAGTTAGGAATCTCGTCCTCTGCCTCGACCTCAAGCTGAACATCAGGAGTAAGGGCAAGGTCGAAAATGAAAGTGAAGTCATTTCCGCTCTTCCACTCAAGCTCTCCCTGCTTTTCACTTGAAAGCGGTTCTCCGAGGATATGCAGTTTCTCATCGTCGATGAATTTCTGCAATGCCTCTCCAATTACTTCATTGATAGCCTGAGCCAATGCGTCCCCACCATAAAACTTCTGGATAAGACTCATAGGGACATTACCTTTACGGAAACCCTTGAAGTCTGCCTTACGTCTGTACTCAGTCAATTTTTTCTTTTCGATCTCTGCGTAATCCGCAGCTTCGATGTTAATAGTAAGCTCGAGATTGAGCTGGTCGATTTGATTTTTAGATAATTTCATACTATAAATACATTATTTTATTTTTCGTTTTGGATACTTCACTCTCTCGTGATATATCTGGGCCAGATAACTCTTCATTACTGATTTAAGGGTGGTGAGTTCCTTGACCGTAATGTCGGCGTGCTCCAGCTGCTTGTCCTCAATCTTATATGCGAAAATCCTTTCCACCAAGGCGGATATGGATTCATTCGAGTAATCCTTCAGACTCCTGGAAGCTGCCTCTATAGAGTCTGCCAGCATAAGGATTACCTGCTCCCTGGTCTTAGGCGTAGGACCCGGGTAACAGAAACTCTTAAGGGCAGAGGCATCCCCTCCTTCCTTCAGATACTTGTCGTAAAAGTAAGATACACAAGTAGTTCCGTGGTGGGTAACGATAAAATCAGCTACCATCTCCGGAAGTTTATGAGACTTGGCCAATTCCATTCCATCCGTAACGTGCCTTATAATATCCTGAGCACTCTGCAGAGGACTAAGTTCGCTATGGTACTTGGAATCAGCGGAAACCAGAGATTCGTTCTCCACAAAACACTGCGGATTCCGGCTCTTCCCTATATCGTGATACAGGGCACCAGCCCTGATGAGGGCTTCGTCCGCATTGATGGCACGGGCAGCGGCAGAAGCCAGATTCATAACCTGAAGAGAGTGCTGGAAAGTGCCTGGGGCCTTTTGTTCGAGTTGTCTGAGAAGTTCGTTGGAGGTATCAGACAATTCCTGCAGCCTTGTAGTGGATACCAGATTGAAGGTCCTCTCCAGCAGGTAAACGAAAGGAAAGAGGGCAACTTCCAGAATGGAACCTATGAAAAGCATTCCCAAAGTACGCAGGAAAGGATAATTCATCGCCCCCATCAATTCGAAAGCCGAGAAAATGATGGCCGTCACCCCGAAATTAATAAGCGCAGCGATAAACTGCCTGGCACCCTTGGAAAAATGTCTGAACACAAAGAGGGTTACAATTCCAGGTACCAGATAAATCATAAAGAGGGCCGGGCCGTTGTCGGCATACAGTACGAGCGGAAGCAGGGATACTATGTAAAAAGGATATATGACCCTGGTTCTGAAGAATGCCTGCAGATACAAGGCTCCCACGGTAAATGGGAAAAGGAAGATCCAGTCAGGAGCGAATCTGATGAAAATCAATTCCATCGAGGTCATCAGGGCAAATACGGTAAGGATGTAGAGATAGCGATTGTAATCCTTGAAAATCATAGGATTAGAGAAATAAATCGCATAGAACATACATACCAGGATAGCTATCAGCAAGATGGCATTGGCCAGCCAGACCGAGGCCATAGGCTTGTCAGAGCCGAAACTGCGCTCGTATTCGGCCTTATAGGAATCCAACATCTGCTCCAGTTCGGCGGTAATCAACTCCCCTGAGTTAACGATGATAGTTCCCGCATTGACATAACCCAATGTAGTGGACACCGAGGACTCGCTACGACTCTGAACCAAAGCAGTAAGCTGCTCGTCATACACCAGATTAGGAACTATCAATTCGTAAACGTTATTCAGTCTGAAAAGCGAGTCCACATTAAGCCTCCCCTCACAGTCCAAGGACACTGCGCTCAAAAGCGCCATCCTGGCCTGGAAAAGATGATACACCTCTGAGGAAGGCAGCTTTTCAGCCCTTTTGTCCTTCTGGATATAGATCAAATCCGCCGCATCGGCATCCTCAGAGAGCACTCCCTTATAGAATATCTCAGCCAGATGTCTTATAGTGGAAGCCTTCAGACCGAGACTATCTCCCTTAAAATTCAGGGTCTCCATCTGTCTGAGACAATCTCCTGAAATCGAAGAGGACAGCTTGTAAAAAGGAATGACATTGGAGGAACGCTCTGAAAGCTCCGCCGCAATCTGTTCCCTGGTCTTCAATAGCGGAAAGTCAAACTGCGCCACTAGAGTCTCGTAACGCCAAGTCTGACCTTTGGTGTATTCATATCCCCATTTCGCACTTCTAGGCACAAGCAAAAGAAGAAGTACGAAAATAGCAAGTATAGGAAAAAAGACCTTAAACTTGAGGGATGATTTCATATTATGCGTCTATATTAGCGTAATGAGCATTTTCTTCGATAAACTGCCTGCGAGGCGGAACGTCATCCCCCATCAGCATAGAGAAAGTCCTCTCCGCCTGAGCTGCATTTTCGATGGTAATCTGACGAAGTCTGCGGCGCTCAGGATTCATAGTGGTATCCCAAAGCTGCTCGGCAGACATCTCACCAAGACCTTTGTAGCGCTGAATGGTATATCCCTTGTCAGAACCCTTGCCCAATTTCAGGGCAGCCTCTTCTCTCTGCTCCTCTGTCCAGCAATAAATCTCCTCCTTACCCTTCTTCACCAGATAAAGCGGAGGTGTAGCCAGGTACACATAACCGTTCTTGATAAGGTCAAACATATAACGGAAGAAGAAAGTCAGGATAAGACAGGCGATATGCGAACCGTCCACATCGGCATCGGTCATAATCACGACCTTGTGATAACGTAATTTGCTCAGATCCATATGCTTCTCCCCAGTCTCATCCTCCGTAGCCACAGACACTCCGAGAGCCGTGTAGATATTCTGAATCTCCTGACTGTCGAAGGCCCTGTCCATAGCCGCTTTCTCCACGTTCAAAATCTTACCTCTAAGTGGCAGAATAGCCTGGATGTCACGGTTACGTCCTTGCTTGGCGGTACCGCCTGCGGAATCTCCCTCGACCAGGAAAAGCTCACACTTTTCAGGATCGCTTTCAGCACAGTCTGCCAATTTTCCCGGCATTCCCGCACCGCTCATCACGCTTTTTCTCTGCACCATTTCACGGGCCTTGCGGGCTGCGTTGCGAGCCGTCGCCGCCAGCACTATCTTTTCGATTATAATCTTGGCCAATTTAGGATTCTCCTCCAGGAAAATATCCATAGCCGATGCCGTGGCCTGGGACACTGCGGAAGTTACCTCCGGATTACCAAGTTTGGTCTTGGTCTGGCCCTCGAACTGAGGTTCAGCCACCTTCACGGAAATGACTGCGGTCAGACCCTCACGGAAATCCTCAGGTGCCAGAGGGTCCTTGAGTTTGGAGAGCATATTGTTCTTCTCGGCATACTGCTTCAAAGAACGGGACAAGCCCATCTTGAAACCCTGAAGGTGAGTACCACCCTCTATGGTGTTAATGTTATTCACATAGGAATATATCTTCTCAGAATAACCGTTGTTATACTGCAGGGCTATGTCTATAGGAATAATCTTATCTGAAGTGACACAGATAGGCTCAGGAATAAGAGTCTGGGCGCCGGCGTCCAGGTACTCGATAAACTGCTTGAGTCCCTCCTCGGAATGGAAGGTCTCACAGTGGTAAATCTGCTTTCCGGAAGGTTTGGAATTTCCGTTCTCGTCAGTCACATATTCATCTATCAACTCCCTCTTGTCACAAAGTGTAATCTTCACACCTTTGTTCAGATAGGCAAGTTCCCTAAGGCGTGCAGCCAGGGTATCATAGCGATAGACTGTAGTCTGAACGAAAATCTCAGGATCCGGATGGAAAGTGATGATGGTACCAGTATTGTCTGACTCGCCCACTACCTCCACAGGGCCAAGGGGTTTACCCTTCGAATAGGACTGCTTGAAAATCTTTCCCTCACGATGGACTTCAGCCACAAGGCTGTCGGAAAGGGCATTTACACAGGAAACGCCCACACCATGAAGACCTCCGGAAACCTTATAGCTATTCTTACTGAATTTACCACCGGCGTGAAGCACCGTAAGCACGACCTCCAAGGCGGAGCGATGCTCCTTCTCGTGCATACCCGTAGGGATACCACGTCCGTTATCTTCCACCCTGATGGAATTCCCTGGAAGAATGCTTACATTGATATCCGTACAGAAGCCTCCCATAGCCTCATCTATACTGTTATCCACCACCTCATAGACCAGGTGATGCAAACCTCTCTCGGAGATGTCACCTATATACATCGAAGGTCTCTTTCGAACGGCCTCCAAGCCTTCGAGGACCTGAATACTGTTCGCACCGTACTGTTCTTCAGCCTTTTTGATTTCTTCTGTCTCTATCATTTCTCACAAGTTTTCAAATATAACATTCTTTCTCTTTCAAAGACTTCATTTAAAAGCCGACAAATATAATAAAAATTATCGGAAAATCAGACACAATCCCAGACTGATCTCAGGCCATCTCTGCGCTGTAAACGGAACGTCCTCCACACGGGAAAAAAGCAGGTTCTTTCCCCTCAGCCAAAGACTCAGAGAAGAATTCAACTCCGCACTTAGATGTAGTCCCAGATCGAAGTATGGGGGAAGAGTGTCGTAAATCTGAGACTCTCTGCCGCTCTGCAGCCTAAGACTTGCTCCGGCATAGATTCTCTCTATCCAGTTATAGGTAAAATCCAGATTGGCCGAGAGTCCGGGCAGCTCGAAAAAGTCAGGAGTAGGGATATCATAATACATTTTTCTGTATTTGAGAGCCGCATTAATCTCATAGGATTTCCTCTTAAAGGAAGCCTCGGCCTCCAGATAAGCCAGATTATAGTCGGCATATCTTAAGACAGCCTGACTCTCCAGCACGGAATCCATTCCATAGAGCAGACCTGCCTTGTGCTTGGCATATCCAGCCCTAAGTTCGTATTGGAAAAGCGAAGCTATGCTTCCCTTAAGGCCTATGAAATAATTGGCCTTCACGGCTGAGGTCTTGAGCATACGGGACCAATCATCCTGAATGTACAGCCTATTGAAATTAGGATTGGCAAGCTTCAGGGAGTATAAGGAATTCAAGTTATCCCCTCCGTCAATTCCCGCAAAGAGATCCATACTGTTTTTAAAGAGCCTCAGGGATAGCCTTACATCAGGGTAAAAGGCTATAGGCTGGTATCTCATCTCCCCTGTGTACAAAGAGAAGACAAAGCCTCCCCTTAGATAGAGTTGCTTAAGGCGATAAGTCAGTCGCGGGTTCAACTTAAGGTAATAAGAGGAATGATTGGAGGAAATGCCATAGAAATCAAAGCCGGTGTTGAAAAGAACCTCCGCCTGAACAGGGAAATCGATTACAGGTCTGATTAGCCCACTGAAATCCAGCAGATTCTCAGTCAGATCAGAAGCCTGTTCCTTCTCCACAGAGGAGCGGAAGGACAAATCCAGCTTATATTCCACTGAACTCTGGCTGGCCGGAGTGGAACTCAGACCCAGCTTGGCCCCAAAAGTATGGAATGGGGAGTAGGCACAATTAAAGTCACTTGCCCAAATGCCACGATAGAAGAGGTCGAAATCCAATTCTGACTTTTTCAGATAGGCATTCCCCTGCACTCCGAGCAACTCCTTAGCCTCATAGCCTCTGTAGATGAAATCAGCCTTTCCTCTGTAATCCCCTGAAAAAGCCGAAAAATCCTGATATACGTTCAAGCGAAACTTATCTCCAAGGCGTGGACTGACTACTGCGAGGAGTTCCGGATTAAAGGCAAAACCCGCCCCTGCCCTGAGGTAGAAAAAGGGATTCTTCTCCTTCTGGGCCAATGGTCTGAACAAGACGTTATAAGGGGTAAACTCGTATGCGCCCTTGTAAGGTCTGGAGAATACCTCATAGTCGAAATCCAGGCGGAACTGGCTCAGGGAATCCGGAATCTCCATCTCAATGGTCTTCCTCTCCGAACCGCTGAGGTCCACCTGAAGTTCATTTGTAACCTCTACGCTCTCGTTGAAATTCTGGGCACTGAGGCATAGAGGAAAAAACAAGAGGGATATGATTGGGTAAAGAATTCTATTCATTTGGTATTATTTCAGTAATTTTATTATTCACAGTCTCTAAAACGTCATCATCGGGACCATAGGGTTCATAAGCATCCAAAATGCTCTGATATGTGGCTACAGCCTGCTCATTCATTCCTCTTTCCACATAGGAATCCGCCAAAGTAATGAAAGCCTTGGCGAGCCAATATGGCTGCTCGCTGCACTTGCTTGAAAAATCAAAAACTCCTTCCTCGACCTTTTCGAATTGGCCCCAATCGAAACGGGCCTGAATAATCAGGTAGTAACTTTCCGCACCTTCAGCGCTATTAGGCTCTGCGATGAGCTTGGTAAGCAGATCAAAGGCCTTGTCCCTTTGGGAAGTGCAGAGATAAGATTTGGCCTGTATGTACTGAGCCTCCCTGCGAAGCTCAGAGGAGCTGCTGAGTTTCAGGAGTTTGGAAGCAGCGTCGATGGCTTTGTCATACAAATTGGCCCTGTAAGCTGAGCGCATCGCCCCCTTATATGCATCTTCCTTGGAACTCATAGGGTATTGGTCGGAGGAGAGTTTGAGATAGGCCTCGTAAGCACTCTGATAATCCTCCAGGGCATAGGAGAGCAGGGCGAAATCCATTAGGGCAAATTCGGCGAAAGAGCCTCCCAGACCTTTTTCCATAGACTTCTTATAGTAGTCGCAGGCCTTCTCCTTCTGGTTCAAATTCTTATAGGAGGCCGCTATGTAATAATAAGCCTCAGGACTCTGCTTGGAATCCGGATACATACCTAGATACTTGGCGAAAGAATTGATGGCCTGCTGATAGTTACCGGCGAGGAAGACCTGCTCGGCTGTCCCGAAATAGAGACTTCTCTTTTCCTCTTCGCTGCGTCCCGTGCTGAGTTTGTTAGCCTCCAGATATTCTATATATTTCTCGGCCTGCTTCATAGAAGTATAGATGGACTGGATGGATAGAAGGGCATCGGAGACGTAGGAACTGTTAGGAAACTGCTTTACCAAAAGTTTGTAATCCTTCAGAGCCCCTTCCATATCTCCCTGGTTTCTCTTAACCATTCCCTTGCCTATCAAAGCTTTAGACTTAAACTCCAGGTCCGAGGAATTAGCGTAGAGCAGATCGAAGGCTTTCAAGGCATTCTCCGGCTCAGAATTATCCGCATAAGCCCTTCCGAGCTCATACAGGCTTTCCTGGTAATACGGCACCTTCGGATCCGCCTTCATAGCCAGCGAGAGGGCTTCCACCTTTCCTTTTTTATTAGATGCCAATCCCTGTGCGACTCCCATATAGTAGTAAGGATAGAGATTGTCCGTGCCAGGGAATTCCTGTACTGCGGCTTTATACTTCCCTGCGGCCGCCCTGTAGTTTTTCTGCGAAAAATCACAATCAGCCCTTCTCACAAGCGCATCCTGTCTGGCCAGAGCATTAGAAGAAGAGATATAGATGTCGAACCAGCGGGAGGCATTCTGATAATCCCTCTGTTTGAAAAAACAATAGGCTATGTTATAAGGGATAAGCGCCCCTTCAGCTCTGCCATAGAGAGCCGAAAGGTTGTAGAGGTCATTGTAAACGGTCAAAGCGTCCTTAAAGGCGTCTATGGTGTAGTAGGTATTGGCCAGAGAATAACGGCAAAGCTGGCCGAACTCGTCATCCTTAGGCAGATAATAGGCGGCAGCCTTCAGGTAAGGCACAGCGGCAGAGTAGGAGCCGATGGAGAGGAGCTGCTGGGCGCGAAGGAAATTGGCCTTTATGTAGTTACTCTTCTGGTCCTCGGAGAGTTCGTCTATGTTATCATAGGCCTCGACGGCGCGGGCATAGTCCTTTTTCAGCAATGCTGACATAGCCAGATAATCGTATATCAACTCCCCCTTTCTCGTGGTGCCGTAACTGTTAATATAATAACGGAAAACGCTTTCATCGTTATTCAGGTCGAAGGAGAGCTTCGCATAGTTAAAGAGAGCATCCTCCTTTATCATAGGGTCGAAGGATAGGGAACTAGCCTCTTTGAAACTCTCCAGGGCCTTTACCTTGTTTTTAAGCTGAATATAGGAATAAGCCTTCTGGTAAGCGGCTATCTGGGCCAATGAATCAGTCTTACAGCTCATCTGCTCGAAGCTGCGTATGGCCGAGGCATAGTCCCCCACTGCATACTGCACGCTGCCGGCCCTGAAATAATCCGAATTGCTCATACTTTCTCCCCTGTCCAGGTATTTTCTGGCATTGGCAGCATCTCCCTTCACCAGAAAAGCCTCGGAGAGCATTCTGGCCAGATGCTTCTGCCGCTGCTCGGGAAGCTGCTCGAAGAGAGTTTCCCCCTTGTCCAACACATAATCGTAGTCTCCCGTCATAAAATGACAATCCACCAGATAGAACTCACTCAGTTCCTTAAATCTGGAATCAGCCACACTTAACTCAAACCAGGAGCGGGCCTGCTTGAAATCGTGAAAATTATAATTTATAACGCCCAGGGAAAAATAGGAGGGATAACGATACGGGCTCTGATATTCAATGCCTTTCAGCAGTTCCTCCCGCGAGGAGAGATAATCCTGAAGAATGAAGTGGCAATAAGCTTTCTTATACCAATACTCCCCTGCCTCGAGCGAAGAGAGCTTAGAGACATCCACCTTAGAGAACTCTTCCAGAGCCTCCTCGTACAAGGCCTGGTCGAAAAGCCGCAAAGCATACTGACGATGGATTTCCGAATTAAGTACGCTCTTCTCCCTGTACTTGTCTGCCTGTTTCATAAGATAGGCACAATCCTCGCTGCCCAGTTTAATGGCACACAGAAGGGCATAATCCTCGCTCAAGGCCTCGCCCTTATTCTCCTCGAAAAGTACCCTTGCCCTCTCGTACAGCCCCTGGGAATACAGTTCCAAGGCCTGAGTGTAGCTAGGGCTCTGGACAGAAAGCAAGATGGATAGTTCTATGAAAAGTTTAGTCAGCATATCCCGCGTTTTTATACAATAAGCCTCAAATTTAGTAAAAAATCGACTATATTTGTAAAATTACGTAGTAAAAACGGAGAAGCTCGGATAATAAAAGATAAAAACAATGATAGTATCAGCTCGACACGCAGATATCTCAAATTCGGACAACATAGTCATCTATGACCTGAATATGGAAATCCGAGAAGGGGATTTCATCTATATCACGGGTAAGGTGGGCAGCGGAAAGACCTCCATCTTCCGCAGCTTCATCGCAGAGTATCCTCCAGAAGCAGGAGAACTGAGGGTCTGCTCCTACGATCTCACACATATCAAACAGAAGGATATTCCCCTGCTGCGCCGAAAGATAGGCGTAGTCTTTCAGGATCTCCAGCTACTCAGCGACAGAAACGTTCACGACAATCTCAGTTTCGTGCTGAAAGCCACCGGATGGAAAAAGGAGGCAGAGATAGAAAAGCGCATAGAGGAAGTGCTGAGCCTTACTGGGATGAACACCAAATCCCATAGATTCCCGCATCAGCTCTCCGGAGGAGAACAGCAGAGGGTTTGCATAGCCAGAGCCCTGCTGAACGACCCGCAGATCATTCTGGCTGACGAACCCACCGGTTCCCTGGACAGGGACACTGCAGAAGGCATTATGCAGCTCTTCGAAGAAGTGAACCGCAAAGGCACTGCCATAGTCATCATCACCCACGACAGAGCCCTGATAGAAAGGCATCCTGCCACCCTCTACATCTGCGAAAACGAGAGTTGTCACCTTTACACCCAGCCCGATGAAAAGGAAGGAGCGCTTTGAAAAAGTCATAGCCTATTTCCAGGAGGCTATGCCCCAGCCAAATCCCGAATTGAAATTCAGCTCTCCCTACGAGCTGATCTGCGCCGTAGTGCTCTCTGCCCAATGCACGGACAAGAGAGTGAATATGGTAAGTCCGCAGCTCTTTGCCGCGTACCCAGACGTGCAGGCCCTCTCCTCTGCGGATCCCAGTGATGTCAAACGCATTATCGCCTCCATTTCATACCCAAACTCCAAAGCCGAACACCTGGTTGAGATGGCTCGAGGGATAGTAGAAAAACATGGGGGAGAAGTTCCCTCTGAGATAGAGGAACTTATGAAACTGAGTGGAGTGGGCAGAAAGACTGCCAATGTCGTTGCCTCCATCATCTACGACAAGCCCGTCATCGCAGTGGACACCCACGTCTTCCGCCTCTCCCACCGGCTTGGACTAAGCGAAGGGAAAACTCCGGACGCAGTCGAAAAAGACCTGGAAAGATATATTCCAGAGAATCTTAGGGCTAAGGCCCACCATTGGCTCATACTGCACGGCCGCTATATATGCACTTCGCGCGCACCCCGCTGTGCAGAATGCGCGCTGAAGCCTTATTGTAAGTATTTTACTTCACAAACTGCTCTTTAAGCAATTCGATCTTATGGTCCGCATCAGGACCCTTAGCCCCGAAGTAGAACTTGATCTTAGGTTCAGTGCCTGAAGGACGGATGCTCACTACGTCAGAATCTGCAGTGAAAAATTGAAGCACATTGCTCTTAGGAAGACCTGTAGCCTCTGTATCCAGATAATCTACGACCTTCACTACCTTTGAGCCGCACATGGTGGCAGGTGGATTGCTTCTGAAATCAGCCATAATCTGCTGAATTTCCTCAGCTCCGCTCTTACCCTTACGTACCAGGCTAACCAGAGCCTCCTTGCGATAGCCGTACTCGGCATAGATCTTCTGCATCAGCTGATACAGACTCAAGCCCTGCTCTGCAGCCCAGGCGGCAGCCTCGGTAATGATGGCAGAAGCGATCTGAGCATCCTTGTCGCGGACGAATTGGCCTAAATTAAAGCCATAGCTTTCCTCACCGCCGCAGATGAACTCACCATCCTGCTCGTGGGTACGCACTACCTCAGCTATGTACTTGAAACCGGTAAGTACATTATAGACAGGGACATTGAAGCTCTCGCAGATCTCGCGAATCAGCTCAGTGGTAACGATAGTCTTCACGCAGTACTTGCCTGGGGTAAGGCGGCCGGCCTCCTTCCACTTGCTCAGCACATAGTAGGTCATAATGGAAGCGGTCTGGTTACCGTTAAAGAGAACCATCTTTCCTTCGTTATCTCGAACAGCTATACCCATACGGTCTGCGTCAGGGTCAGTGGCGATCACCAGGTCTGCGCCGCACTCGTCAGCCTTCTCTATAGCCATCTTCAGGGCAGAAGGCTCCTCAGGGTTAGGAGATACGACCGTAGGGAAGTTTCCATCTGGGACATCCTGCTCTGGGACGTGAACTATGTTCTTGAAGCCCAGGGCATTCAAGGTGGCAGGCACGAGTTTCACCCCGCAGCCGTGCAGAGGAGTGTAAACTATCTTGAGATCAGAGTGTTTCTCATTCACACCCTTTCCAAGGGTAAGGGAGAGGATATCCCTGAGATACTGCTCGTCCTCTTCCTTTCCCATCATAGTAATCTTTCCAGCCTTTCCATCAGCGTGGAATTTCACCATTGAAGGAGAGGTAATCTGAGCTACCTGAGCCACGATATCCTTATCCACAGGAGAGGTAATCTGACCACCGTCACTCCAGAACACCTTGTAACCGTTGTACTCCTTAGGATTATGGGATGCGGTCACCATAATACCAGCGGTAGCCTTCTTCAGGCGGATGCTGTAGCTAAGTTCAGGGGTAGGACGAATGTCATCGAAAAGGAAGACATCTATTCCGTTAGCACTCAAAACCTCTGAAGCTATTCGAGCGAACTCGCGGCTGTTGTTCCTGCTGTCGTAGGAGATGCACACTGACAGAGGGGCATCTTTCACATTCTTAAGAATGTACTCTGCCAATCCCTGGGTAGCCATAGCCACCGTATATACGTTCATACGGTTTGTTCCCACACCCATAATCCCGCGAAGTCCGCCAGTACCGAACTCCAGATTGCGGTAAAAAGCATCTTCCAGCTCAGATTGAGGTCCATCGATAAGAGCCTGAACCTGCTCTCTGGTCTGCTGGTCAAATTCTGGTCCCAACCAGCTCTGCGCAATTTTCAAATAATCAGCCATAGTGTAATATTATGTTTAAAGATTTAAATATTCTGCCCAAAATTTCCAATCCGAATGCATATCGTGCACCCCCTGCTCTCCCCTGTAACCGTGCATCCCATCGGGATAGATCATCAGCTCGAACTGCTCATCCTCCCTTTGAAGGGCATCGATGAGCTGGAGAGTATTCTGAAAATGCACATTGTCATCCCCGGTACCGTGAGTTAGTTTCAGCATTGAGCGGGAAGAGTCATAGTACTGCACGTAGTTGAGCACCTTCGCCTTCTCATAACCCTGAGGATTATTCTGTGGAGTGTTCATAAAACGCTCCGTGTAATGGGTATCGTAGAGCATCCAGTCATAAACTCCCCCACCGGCAATTCCGCAACGGAAATACTCCGGATGGGTCATAACCAGCATAGCGGTCATACTGCCTCCAAAAGAAAAGCCTTCCACACCTATCCTGTCGGAATCCACATAAGGGAGCTCCGAAAAAAACTTGGCCCAGGCCACGAAATCATTCACGGGAACAGTGACAAGGTCTTCATAGATAAGGTCCAGACCTTTCCTGCCATTATGCCCTGAGGCCCTGCAGTCAGCCACCACCTTAATGATTCCGTTCTCGTAATACCAAAGCTTACGCTCGTAGCCCCCACGCCACCAATTTCTGACATAGGCGGTATTAGGTCCGCCATAAATTTCCATAACCAGTGGATATTTTTTCTGGGGATCAAAATCCTTGGGCAAAGTAATGGCGGCAGGAACCTCCAGCCCATCCTCCATCTTTAGATATATTATCTCCGTATAAGGACTTGGCTGAGCCACTTTGTTACACAGGGTGAGTTGCTCCATCTCAAAGCTTCCGGTCTTATAGCGGAAACGCCTAGGCTGAGTGTTAATGTCGCTGTGATTCACTTCAAAATACTTGAAATCCTCGGAGAACTCCACGTCAGAAGCATGCTGGAAGTCAATTGTAAGCCTTTCTATCTTTCCCTTCTGATTCACTCTGTACAGGCAGGAATGCACCTTTGAATCCCTGTGAGCCGTGAAATACACCCTTCCCTGAGGGTCTATATCCAGCAGTTTCACCCTCCAGTTCTCTCCGCTGGTAAGTTTCTTCAAAGTCTTTCCGTCATAGGAGAGAAAGTAAATCTGCTGCCAGTCATCATTCGTATCCCTCACCATATATAAGCCCTTGGAAGTGAATAACATATCCTCCATCCAATCGACCCAGGTCTCACTGCTTTCACTATAGACGCAAGTGCTCTTTCCGCTTTCCACATCCAGCCTATAGAGCCTAAGTTCCTGCTGCACCCTAGGCATCCACTGCACATACAGAGACTTGGAGTCCTGCGACCAGAAAGGAGTACCGAAATACTGCTCCCCCGTAATCGGGAAATCCGCCCACTGTATCTCTCCGCCCTTTTCCATATCCACAATGCCTATACGTACCACCGGATTCGGCTCCCCCGCCTTCGGATATCTGGTATTCAGAAGGGAACCCCTCTGCCCCTGTGCGGAATATATGGGGAAGAGAGGCACCTCCCCGTTATCAAATCTATAGAATGCCAATTTTTTCGAATCCGGACTCCACCAGAATGCCTTGTAGTTCGAAGCCCTTCCGAAAATCTCCTCGTAATATACCCATGAGGCATAGCCGTTCAAGATAGTCTCGGAGCCGTCCGAAGTAAGAGGCTGACAATATCCTTCCTCCAAATTATCCACCACCAGATTATGCTCCTCTGTGGTGTATGCTCTATACTTTCCATCAGGAGAACTGGTCTGATTGAAGGCCAACAGTAAAGTAACAACTATGTTTAATATATTCATATAAAACAAATTAACTAATCGTCAAGATAATTTTTATTAAAATTCACAAGGTATAGCTTCTTTACCGCACGAGTGATGGCGGTGTACATCCATTTCAGATCGTCTCGGCTCAGTTCCTCCTCCCAGAATGGACAGTCTATAAAGACACAGTCCCACTGTCCGCCCTGAGACTTATGACAGGTAAGGGCAGAGGCGTATTTGAGCTGAAGGGCATTGTAATAAGGGTCTTCCCTAATCTCCCTATATCGCTTGGCCTTGGTTCTGATGTGGGAATAATCCTCACTCACTCCCTCAAAGAGGGCGTTCTGCTGCTCAGTGCTCAAAGCCGCATTCTCCGACTCCAAAGTGTCGAGAAGGACCTTCGCCCTTATGGTCTCATTGTCATAATCGGGAAAAGAAAGGGTGGCATTGGCAAAATGCAGCCCATACCTCTGCTCAAAATCCGAAATCTTCTCCAAAATGGCGACATCCCCGTTAGCAATATATCCCATAGGAGAATTCTCATCTACGAACTGATAACAGTTCTTCACCACCATAAGCTTGTCTCCCCTTAGCAATTTCTCCTCCTTATACTCCACCATTGAACGGATACCCAGATTATAACGTATGGCTTTCCTGTTCGACCTGCACACCACTATGGTCTGATCGTCCCCGTATGTGCCATAGGCATCGCTTAAGGCTTCTATCAGCTCCGAGCCACTTATGCACTGGACATCCTCATAGCCCTTTGTCTTCAATGCCAATCTTCCCGCGTCCAGGTTCAGCCTCAAATCTGTGGCATTTTTCAGAATTCCAGACATTTCTCCCTGCCTTACCACAGTGCTCAGTTCCACATAGCTGACTCCGCCAAAGACATCCATACAGGAAGGATCCAAGGCGGGGCTTTCTTCCATACCCACAGGCGGCAGCTGAGCGCTGTCTCCTATCAGCATCAGACGGCAGTCTTCCCCACTGCGGACGAAAGTAACGAGGTCAGAGAGGAGATTCCCCGATCCGAATGCAGCCAAAGAGGAAGAATCCACCCCGATAAGCGAAGCCTCATCAACCACAAATAGGCAATGCTTGGCCTTGTTAGGACTGAGAGTAAACTCCCCGCGGCCATACTCACCCACACTTTTCTGTCTGTAAATGCCCTTGTGGATGGTAGATGCCTTATGTCCCGAAATCTGACTCAAAACCTTAGCCGCCCTACCGGTAGGAGCCAGAAGAGTGCAGTGAAAACCTCTGCTTATCAATGAATTGATAACAGCGGATACGGCTGAGGTCTTACCTGTACCTGCGTAGCCGTTCACTACCAGAATATCTCCATCGTCAGAGCTCAGAAAATCGGACACTGCCCTAAAGAATCTATCCTGGCAGGAAGTAGCTTCGAAGGCAAAGGCCTTTAGGAAGTCATCATAGAACATCACCCTGCTTTTTTCTTAGACTGCCAATTCTCTTTCTCAACTGATGGTTCTCATCACAGAGTTCCTTTATCCCATCGTTTATATCCTTCAACTCATCGTCTCCTTCGAAGGCTACGGTGTACTGCTTGTTAAAGGAGCGATAGCTGCCCAATCCCTTATGGATGGAAAGAATAGGCTTAATATAATAGGTATTTATAAAGAAAAGCAGCATAATCACCAGAAGCAAGGCCACCGCAACTGCTATGCTGCCTGGAATTATGCACCTGTAAAAACCACTGTCAAAATCTTTCGTATGTCTGTGCAGATCCGCATACAGCGAAGCCATAAGCGCATCTATGTCAGAGCAAAGTCTGTCATATTTAGGCTGAAGGCGCTCAAAATACCACTCTCTGGTATCCACAAAATCCGACTCCACCACATCCTCCAGTTCAAGTGAGGTCAGCATATAAGCCGAATAGGAATACTCCACGGAATCCGCCAGGGGGAGAAAGGAGTTTACGGCAATCGCATCCCTAAGGCTGTCGCACTTGTTCATAAACAGGGAGGCATCGAAATCCGGCATACTGCGAAGACTTCCGTCACCGATAAGAGCCAATATGTCGTGATTATATTCGGTGGACACATCTGAAAGCTTTCTGGCGACAGAGATACATTTCACGTCCTTGGAAATCAGCTCAGACATATAACTGCTCATACTCTTATACTCCAAAACCGAGATAACACTCGAAATGAGTAATATCACAGAAATGGCGGCAAAACTCATATTTAATTTAGAACGCATAGCAAATTTATGCTCCTTAATGAGTTTTATTACTTTTCTTAACCTCATTCTTAAATTTTTTACAAATTTTTCAATCGACACTCAAATATACACTAAATTTTTCATAAATTTGCCCACGGTTTAGACAAAGTAGTGATGAAAACATTTTTGAATGACGGCGGAAAAAATACGCAATTAAAAAAAACTATTCTTCGACTATGCATTGAACACAACACCTACAGTATAGCCGATTTTAGCAAAGAACTAGCCACAAGCGTACCTACCGTAACCAAGCTTCTAAGTGAAATGATCGAAGAGGGCCTTCTTCAGGATGAAGGCAAAATAGATACAAAGGGAGGACGAAGGCCAAGCACTTTCGGCTTAAATCCGAATGCCGGCTACTTTGTGGGCGTAGATGTCAGCAGGCAGCATTTTCACATAGCAATATGCGACTTTAAAGGCCAGCTGGTATATTTTATTCAGGACATTCCCTTCGTCCTGGAAGCCAATGCCGATTCATTCAAAAAAATGTGTGGAAAGATAAAGGAAGAGATTGCTAACAAGAACATAGAATGGGAAGATGTCCTGGGAGTGGGAGTTTCACTTTCCGGAAGGGTGAACCCTGAAAAGGGATATTCCCTGACCTATTTCGTCAGTGACGACATCCCTATGAAAGACCTCTTCGAGCAGCAGCTGGGAGTACCGGTGAGCATTGAAAACGACTCAAGGGCAATGGCTTACGGAGAATATATGACTATGGGACTCAGCCACGAGAGCGATTTGATATACATCAATCTCTCCTGGGGACTGGGTATGGGAATGATATTGAACGGATCCCTGTATTATGGCAAATCCGGATTCTCCGGAGAGATAGGACACT
Organism: uncultured Bacteroidales bacterium; assembly: GCA_945983015.1. Lineage (GTDB taxonomy): Bacteria > Bacteroidota > Bacteroidia > Bacteroidales > UBA932 > Cryptobacteroides. The sequence continues at coordinate 19,121 of CAMFSN010000001.1, read as the reverse complement.
TCCCATCCCTGGATAACAATATCATCTGCCGTTGCGGAAAAATGGGCTGTCTGGAAACCGGAGCCTCAGGCTGGGCCCTTCACCGAATCATCATAGACAAGCTTAGACAGGGACGGAAATCAGCCTTGGCACGCATATATGAGGAAAAAGGCAATCTTACGCTGGACGATATCCTAAGGAGCGTAGAAGAGGAAGACGTACTTGCCATCGAAGGAATCGAACAGGTCGGAGCCACCTTGGGCCAGGGTATCGCCGGTGTTCTGAACATCTTTAATCCTAGCCTTGTCATCATAGGAGGCCGACTCATAGTGGGCAAGGACTACTTGATGTTGCCTATCAAAACGGCAGTGAACCGCTACTCCCTGTCCAGAGTAAGTTCGGATACCAAGTTCCAACTTTCCAAACTAGGTCTTACCGCAGCCGGAATTGGAGACTGCCTGCTGAGCAGAGCAAAACTCCTAGGTTTGTAAATTATTTAAATAAATATATTCTAAATAAATTCATTTAGACGAGCCTACTCCTTTAAGGCTCGTCTTTATGTCTTAAGACAAAGCTATTTCAGCGCGGTCCGCTATTTGCATAAAAGGATTGACCCTTAGGCTCAGATCAATATGACAAAAAACAATTCCACAATTACAAAGCGTAGGGCGAAAAAGGAAGATGCGAATCTCATAGCCCAGGCCCTGACAATGGCTTTTGGAGAAGAATGTGCAAAGGCACTCTGCGGAGAGGACTACCTGAGCATTTTCGAAGAGATAGCCAGTTGTGAAGATTCTCAATACAGTTTCAACAATGCCCTTATCGCAGAATACAATGGCGAGTGTGCCGGAGCCATCTGTGGCTATGACGGAGCGAAACTGGAAGAACTCAAGAAAAAAAGCCTTGAAATAATCCGAAAGCACACCGGAAAGGAGGTCGAGATAGAAGCCGAGACCCACGAAGGGGAATTTTACATCGATTCCTTAGGAGTACTACCCCAGTATAGAGGACTGGGACTTGGCAGGGAACTGATGCTGACTATGACCGACCAGGCCTTCAAGCAGGGGCACTCGCTGGTGGGTCTGCTGGTGGACCAGAACAACACCAAGGCAGAAGCTCTTTACCGCAAACTTGGCTTCGAAAGAATGGAGAGCGTGGACTTTCTGGGACACAAGATGTGGCATATGCAGATAAAAGAGCTGATCCCTGAAGAATAAGTTTTCGCATTCTTGCGAAAAATGAGTATCTTTGAGGGATTATGGAAAAAGCGGAAGCAAAAACGAGAATTGAAGAGCTAAGGAATACTCTCAAAGAATATAACAGGAGATATTACGTGGATAATTCTCCTGTGATTTCCGATATGGAGTTCGATTTCCTGATGCACGAACTGGAAACTCTCGAGAGGGAATGGCCGGAATTCTACAGTCCGGACTCCCCTACTCAAAGAGTGGGTTCCGACATCGAGGATAACAACAAGGGAGGCTTTGTACAAAGGGCTCACCGCTATCCTATGCTCTCCCTTTCGAACACCTATTCCAAGGAAGAGATAATAGAATTTGCCTCCAGAGCTGACAAAATACTCGAAGGCCGTGAATTCAGCTACTGTTGCGAGTTGAAGTTCGACGGGACTGCCATCTGCCTGAGTTATAGCCACGGACTGCTTGTCAGAGCGCTTACCAGAGGGGACGGACAGAAGGGAGACGACGTCACGACCAATGCCAGGATGATTTCAAACATTCCTCAGCATCTTAAGGGAGACTACCCCGAAGACCTGGAGATTAGAGGAGAGGTTCTGATGCCCTACCAGGCCTTCGACAAATTGAACGAGGAAAGGATACGCCAGGAGGAGGCCCCTTTCGCCAATCCTCGCAACGCCGCTTCAGGTTCTCTAAAACTGCTTGACCCTCAAGAAGTAAAAAAAAGAGGACTGTATTGTACCCTATATCATATTCCAGCCCAGAGCCCGGCGGCTTCCCTGGCCGATTCCCACTCAGCTCTCTTGGATAAAGCCGCGCAATGGGGGCTTCCGATTTCGGAACATAAGCGAATCTGCCGAAATATAGACGAAATCATAGAATTCATAGACTACTGGGATGTCAAGCGTAAGGAACTCCCTTATGCCACCGACGGAATAGTCATCAAAATCAATGAGTTAGACTGTCAAAGGGATTTGGGCTACACGGCCAAGTCTCCCCGTTGGGCAGTGGCCTACAAGTTCAAGGCGGAAAGAGCCTGCACGAAGGTCCTGAGCATAGATTATCAAGTGGGCAGAACCGGAGCCATCACTCCGGTGGCTAATCTGGAGCCTGTCCTATTGGCTGGGACCATAGTTAAAAGGGCTACGCTTAACAATGCCGAGCAGATGGCCCTGATGGACATAAGGATAAACGACAGTGTCTATGTGGAAAAGGGTGGGGAGATAATCCCGAAGATATGTGGAGTGGAACTCTCTCTGCGACCTTCCGACTCCCGTCCGGCAGTATTTCCAAGCGAATGTCCCGACTGCCATAGCCCCCTGGTGAAGGCGGAGGGAGAAGCCAAGTACTTCTGCCCTAATTCCAAACTCTGCCCTATGCAGATAAAAGGTCGGCTCTTACATTTCACCTCCCGTAAGGCGATGAATATCCTGGCTGGAGAATCTACCATAGAACAACTTTATAATCTGGGACTTGCGAAAAGTCCTGCAGACCTCTACGAACTTACAGCCCCAGAGTTGCTAAGTCTGGAAGGATGGAAGGAACGCTCCGCCCTTCGTTTCCTGGACTCCCTAAGAGAGTCGAAGAAAGTGCCTTTCGAAAGAGTGCTCTTTGCCCTGGGAATCAGGTATGTCGGAGAGCAGACAGCTAAGGAGATAGCCCTGCACTTTGGAAATATGGACAAAGTGCTCGCTGCCGGCGAGCAAGAATTGGCAGAGGTAAAGGATGTAGGGGACGTGATAGCGCAGAGCATCTGCGAATTCAGCGCAGATCCGCAGAACAGGCGGGAGGTGGAAAGGCTTGCCGCGAGCGGGCTGCAGATGGAAGTGGCTGAGCAGGCCGGAAAGATATCGGAAGAATTGGCAGGGAAAATCATAGTGATCTCCGGAAACTTCAGTGTAAGTCGGGAGGAGATCAAGACTCTGATAGAGCGGCACGGAGGGAAGAATTCCTCTTCCATCAGTTCGAAGACCACTTTCCTGCTGGCCGGAAGCAAAGCGGGTCCGGAGAAAATCAGAAAATGTGAAGAGTTGAATATTCCTATTATAAATGAAGAAGATTTCAGAAAAATGCTTCCAGAAGAAATGAGAAAGGAGGAAATTGTTTCTGAACTTAGCCTGTTTTAGTAGTGTATGAAATATACCGAATTTAACGAGAATGACTATCGCCTGATCGAAGAAAAGTACGAAGGATTGGCGAAATTGGCTAAGGAACGCTGCAGGAACGAAGAAGAGTTCGCAGTGGTCCGAAAGGCTTTTGACTTCGCTAACGAAGCCCATAAAAATGTCAGAAGACGCTCCGGAGAGCCCTACATACTGCACCCGATAGAGGTGGCTAAGATAGTGGTGGGAGATATAGGATTGGGATACAAATCCATTACTGCAGCTCTTCTGCACGACGTGGTGGAAGACACTGACTATACGGTGGATGACATCAAGGCCCTTTTCGGAGAGAAGGTCGCCTCCCTGGTGGACGGACTTACAAAGATTAAGACCGTACTCGACAAAGAGGACAGGACAAAGAGCAGCTCCATCAATGTCCCTAGCCTTCAGGCCGAGAATTTCAAGCGTATCCTGCTGACCTTGAATGACGACGTAAGGGTGGTCCTTATAAAGCTCGCTGACAGGCTTCACAACTGCAGAACCATAGAGTTTATGCCGGAGCATAAGAGGGAGAAGATTCTGAGTGAGACTATGTATCTCTTTATCCCATTGGCACATAGACTAGGTCTGTATTCCATAAAGACAGAGATGGAGAACATCTGGCTGCAGTACAAGGAGCCGGACGAGTACAAAAAGATAACGGAAAGGACCTCTGAGGATCTGGAGAAGAAATCTAAGATCATAGACGAATTCATAGAGCCTATCCGGAAAGCCCTGTCGGAAGAGTCTTACCAATTCGAGATAAAGAAGAGAATCAAGACCCCTTACTCTATATGGAGGAAGATGAACACCAAGCACGTGAGCTTCGAACAGATTTTCGATCTCTATGCCATCAGAATCATCTTTACTCCGAGCAGCGATGACCCTGTCAAGGAAAGAAAGGAGTGTTACGACATCTACGCCACCATCACCTCGCTCTACCGCTACCAGCAAGACAGACTCAGGGACTGGATCAAACAGCCTAAGAGTAACGGCTACGAGGCCCTGCACTGCACCCTTATGAGCAAGGGAGGTTTCTGGGTGGAAGTTCAGATCCGCTCCAAGCGAATGGACGACATAGCAGAAAAGGGTATTGCCGCCCACTGGGCCTACAAAAAAGACGGATACATCTCCGAAAACGACTCCGAGATGGACAAGTGGCTGGATAAGGTTCAGGAGATTATCCAAAGTCCTGACGTAGGCACCCTGGAGATGCTGGATATCATACATAGAGACCTGATATCCAGTGATATAGTGGTATTTACCCCATCCGGCAGCCAGAAGAGCATAAAGAAAGACTCCACTGCCCTGGACTTCGCCTATCAGCTGAACTGCGAGCTAGGATATCACGCCATAGCCGCTAAGATAAATATGAAACTCTGCGCCCTCTCCCAAAAATTGCACCAGGGAGACCAGATAGAGATAATCACTGCAGAGAATGCGCATCCTCAGATGAACTGGCTGGAATTCCTGCAAACTCAGGAAGCCAGAAAAAAGGTAATGGATTACATCCGAGAGAAAGAGCCTCAAAATATAGACAAAGCGGAAGCCCTGGTGGCAATGAACAATATCTCCATTAACAAACCTGCAGAAAGGATAGTGGTGGTAGACGACGTTCACTACATCTCGGCATCCTGCTGTAACCCTATCCCTGGAGATCCTGTCATAGGAATAAAGAATCCGGACGGCTCAGTTACGGTTCATAAAAAGAGCTGCAGCCATCTGGAAAGCCTGGGAAGCACCCAGGGAGACAAACTGGTGGTACCACAATGGGAGGGCAGAAGCCTTCAAAGCGATTTTCCTGTAAAGATCAGCCTGAAGGGTTTGGATAGACTTGGACTGCTAAATGACCTCACCCAGCTGATATCCCTGTCCCTGGGAATCAATATGAGAAAGCTCTCCCTGGGTTCTGAAGATGGGGTGTTCGAAGGAAAAATCGAGCTTTTGGTCAAAGACAGAAACTCCCTGGAGACCCTGATAGAAAGAATCAGTAAAATCAAAGGCATACAGAGCGTATCCAGAATCGAATTATGATAAAAAACCTGAAAGATACAATTATCCCCTTGGGGGCGGCTCTCTGCGCGCTGATCCCCACATTCTTTATGCATTCCTGTGCCAATACCACCCAATCCCCTAGCGGTGGAGCCAAGGACACCATCCCTCCGGCCCTATACTGGGTCGATCCGATGCCTGGCGCCACACAGGTGGATACGCATAAAACCAAATTGGTCTTCGGCTTCGACGAATACATTAAGATAAAGGATAATCAGAACATCTTTCTCTCCCCTCCTCAGAAGAAAATGCCTAAAGCCGTGATAAAGGGCAAAAATCTGGTAGTCACATTCGAGGAGGCACTCAAAAAAGGCATCACATATACCCTTAACTTCACGGATGCCCTCAGCGATAACAATGAAGGCAATATCTTCCCTGGATACACCTATGTATTCTCCACGGGAGACAGGATAGATTCCCTTCTGCTGACAGGCACAGTCCAGGACTGCAATACCCTTAAACCCGTCAAGGGTGCCACAGTGATGTTATACACTGACCAAAGCGATTCAGCCATTTTCAAAAGCCGTCCTTTCGCTGCCTGCAAGACGGATGACTGGGGCTATTTCTGTATCCCTTATCTGCCGGATACCCTATTCAGACTATACGCGATAAAGGATGAGAACAACGACAATCTATTCCAAAGCGAAAGCGAACTGGTGGGCTTTGTGGATTCCCTTGTCAGGCCGGTGATGAAAGTGAATGACAGCATTCCCGAGATGCAGAAATACGATATGAAGGACACCCTGGAATGTCTGGCCAGAAAAAGCGAATATGAGATAAGGCTATTTAAGGAGGAGAACAGCAAGCAGATGCTGAAAAACGTCGCCAGAACCTCCGAAAGAAGGGCTCACGTCAGTTTCACCGCTAAAAATGTCTGGATAGATTCCCTCTGGATCAAAGGTCTCAAGGCCGACAAGCTGATCACCCAGTTCAATCTCACCCAAGACAGCCTGGAGATATGGATAAACGAACGCAGAAGCATTCCGGACACCCTTATGCTCTACCTGAACTACCGTAAGACCAATGACTCCACATATCTGATGGAGCCTACATTGGAAAAGCACAAGCTCTTCGTGGAGGGAGCCCTGCCTAAAAAGACCGGCAGAGCCGCAAAAAAGGATATCAAGCACGAAGACACCATCTGCGTATACAAGCTCACGGCTGAGCCTGAAACAGTGGAACAAAACGGATTCATCCTGGAGTTCAACTACCCTATCATATACGAGAACTTCGACTCTCTGGTATTCCGCTCCGTGAATCCTAAGCAGAAAGAAAGCAGAGGCAGTTTCACTGTGGAAAGGGACAGTCTGAATCTGAGAAAATACACCATCCGTCCAAAGGAAAAACTCCTGCAAGGATATGAATACTATCTCAAACTGCCATACAAGGCTTTCAGAGATATAAACGGATTCTACTCAGACAGTACAGAAGTCAAAGTCAGCCTTCCTAAAGATGACCAGCTAAGCAGCATTAAACTTAAATTGGAAGGGGTGGAAGGAAAACTGATCATAGACCTTCTGAATGAAAAGAGAGACAAGAGCCTCAGATCTTATGTCATAGACAAGAACTGCGAATTATTTTTCCCATATCTTAAGGAGGGAAAGTATTCAATCAGAATCACCTTCGACTATAACCGGAATTCCCTGGTGGACACGGGCAGTCTTCTGGAAAAAAGACAGCCTGAAAAGGTTGTATTCTTCAAGGGGGAAGAGGGTGAGGAATACCTGGAGCTGCCTGCCGCTACGGAACTTACACAGATTATCGACATCAAGGAACTTTGAGAATGCGAAAATACATACTGACTCTATTATTATGTCTTTCAGCCTATTGTCTTCAGGGACAGGAGCTTCTCCTTATGCAGAGGGACAGCCTGCAGAAAGACAGTCTGATACTCCAGAGTGAATTGGCATTGGAGGATCAGTGGAGCGACGAGTATCTGGACACTGTAAAGCTGGACTATAACAGCAAACTGAACAACTACTCGATGATAGGCTTCAACTACGGCCTGACTCTCCCGGGGATGTCTTTCAGTCCAAGCCACAGCCAGACCAGGGACCTGCTCCTGGGACATTACTCCCTGACTTTTACCAAATACGAAAAGATGTTCAACTATCTGCCCTATTTCGGGTGGACCATAGGAGTGGAATACGGCTGGGAAGGCTATCACTTCAAGACTAACAAGGAGACCGGCGAGACTTTCGAATTCTATAAGGAAAAATGCCAATCCCTGCGTATGCGGGTTATCGAAGTCCCCTTTATGCTACAGGTACACAGTGACGGGCTATACTCGAAAATCTATGCCGGAGCGGGCATCTACGGAGGCTACCGTCTGAGCGTGGAAAGATTTGGCCCGAACGTGGAGGAAGCCTACAGAAGGGACTGGTACGATACGGATATCCGCTGGGATTATGGCTTTCAGGGAGGACTTGGTTTCGCCTTCATCCTGGACCCTGTCGAGATACATATAGACGGACAGCTCAGGTACGGTTTATCCAGCATCTTTACCAGGAATTCCCTGTTTCCGGAAGGCTCCGGCTATGAAGACCAGAACAGGGTCTATTACAGATATGCCTACCCTTTGGATTTCATAATCAGCGTAGGAGTGCACCTGCATCTGGAAAAACGTTTCGGGACCACCAGGTCCGATTTGAAAAAACAAGCAAGAGAGATAGTATATGGTACGAATAGGTAATCCTGCTATAGAAATCGGCAAAGGCCGGAGCATAGCCATACAGACTATGTGTAACACCCATACCTGCGACGAAAAAGCCTCGATAGAACAATGCATCCGCTTGCATAAGGCGGGAGCCCAGCTTATCAGACTTACTGTTCCGGGGCTTCAGGATGTGGAACATATAAAAAACATAAGGGATAGTCTGAGAGCCCAAGGGATTTTCACTCCCATAGTAGCCGACATACATTTCTCTTCCCAGACCGCTATAAAGGTAGCGCCATTCGTGGACAAGGTCAGAATCAATCCAGGTAACTTCCATAAAGATCACCAGAGGGCAAGGGAGGAATTCTCAGCACTGCTGAAAGTCTGCAAGGAACACCATACTGCCATAAGGATAGGAGTCAACCACGGATCCCTGGGGGAATATATCACTAATCTCTATGGTAACAGTCCAAAAGCTATGGCTCTCGCCGCGCTGGAATGGGTGCAGATGTGTGTGGATGAAGACTTCGACCAGATAGTTATCTCCCTTAAATCCTCCAATACTATTACAATGGTACAAGCCTACAGGGAGCTGAAGAAACTTTTCGATGAGAAATCCTGGGACTTTCCTCTTCACGTAGGCCTTACCGAAGCCGGCAACGGAGACAGCGGCAGAATCAAATCCTGCGTAGGCATAGCCACTCTTCTGGAAGAGGGGCTGGGAGACACCATCAGGGTCTCCCTTACCGAAGATCCCGAAGCGGAGCTTCCGGTAGCCGCCTACTTGGCATACAGATACTCTGACTCTCCGAAGCCTCAGCTTCCGGAAAGAGAGGAAGAAATCCTGGAAGCCGCCTGCAAGTGGGGGCCAAAACTAATGAGAGGAGAGATAGAGGATATCCCTCAAGGCGAATTAAGCGAATACCTTAGAGATGAAATCCTTCAAGCCGCCCGCAAGCGCTTCTATAAGGCCGAATACATAGCCTGCCCGGGCTGCGGACGCACTATGTATAATATTCAGAAGGCTCTTGAGGAGGTAAAGGCTAAGACCGAGGGTCTGAAAGATGTGGTCATAGCAGTTATGGGCTGCATAGTTAACGGGCCTGGAGAAATGGCCGATGCAGACTGGGGTTACGTAGGTGAAGGAGGAGGAAAGGTGAGCATATATAAAAAAAGCCAGCCTCTTCTCAGACACATTCCCGAAGAAGAAGCTGCCCAAAAACTCCTCGAGTTGATTAAAGAAGAGCAAAAAGCTCAAGGTAAACTATAGAGACAAGTATGGCGGGAAGGACACTGTCCAGCCTGTCATACAGACCTCCATGGCCGGGAATCAGATTTCCGGAATCCTTGACTCCGAAATGTCTTTTCCACATACTCTCCAAAAGATCCCCAAACAGCCCTACCACAGAAAGCAAGGCACCAAGACAGAGGCTATGAATAGCCCCCAAGTCTAACCAGCCCAGTTTAGACAGCAGCAGGCTTGATGACATAGCCATAAGCAGTCCTCCCAGCACACCCCACCAGGACTTTTTAGGCGAGATCTTCGGGGCCAATTTCCACGCTCCCGGCCTCTGCCCCAGCAGACTTCCCAGCAGATATGCTCCCACATCCGAGAGCGCCGTGATTATGAATATGCAAAGCAGGAAATATCCGCTGTATGCTCCAGACCTGACTGTCAGTATAGGAGTCAAGGCCAATGGCAAAGCGACACAGAGCAGCGCTGCGCAGGCATAAGAAAGCTCCTGCATCTGAGGCTTCTCCTTAGTCCACACCGGAACGATGAAGGCTAAGAGAAGAGGAATAAAAGCCAGATAAGCCCAGGCCGGAATACAATATCCCATACGAGAGAGATACAGACTCAGAAAGAGCCACAGGGCCGATATGCAGAGCAGGATTCGGGAAAGAATCAAGCTCCTGCCCATAGCCATCCTGAAAAATTCGTGCAGAGTATAGAGCAAGGCGAAGGCAAAGACGAAGACAAAGAGAGGCTGCGGGCCTAAAAGACCCACAGCCACAATCAAGGCATATAAGAGCCCGAATATACTTCGCTTAAGCAGGGACTTCATCTTTAACCTTAGGGCCTAAAATAGCTTCCACATCCTCTGCGAAAATAACTTCCTTATCCAAAAGCATTTGAGCAATGTCTCTCCACTGCTGCTCGTGTTCCTTAAGGATCCTAAGGGTCTTATCGTGAACTTCCTTCACAAGCTTGGAAGCCTCGGAATCCAAAAGTTCAGCCGTCTTCTCAGAATAAGGCTTATTGAAATCATATCCGCTAGCGGTGGAATCGTAGTAAGAGAAATTACCGAATTTCTCAGACATACCATAATACTGAATCATAGCATAGGCTGTCTTGGTCAACCTCTCCAGGTCGTTCTGAGCCCCTGTGGAAGGTTCTCCGTTCAGGATCTCCTCAGCCACCCTTCCTCCGATAAGAGAGCAGAGTTCATCCAACATCTGACTTTTCTTCTCAATCTTATGCTCATCAGGCAGATACCAGGCGGCTCCGAGGGCATTTCCCCTAGGTACAAGGGTAACTTTGAAGAGTTGATTAGCGTGAGGCAGCAGCCAGCTTACGACTGCGTGACCAGCTTCGTGATGAGCTATGGTCTTCTTCTCGTCCGCAGAAAGTATGTAGCCTTTCTTCACCAAGCCTCCCACAATCCTATCCACAGCATCCAGAAAATCCTGAAGTTCGACTTCCTTCTTATTATTACGGGCAGCTACCAGGGCAGCTTCATTGCAGACATTGGCTATGTCAGCTCCGCTGAAACCGGCAGTGTGTTTAGCCATATAGGAGACATCGAAATCCTTAGCTATCTTAAGACCACGGATATGCACCTGGAATATCTCCTCCCTCTCCTTAAGTTCCGGCAGATCTACGTGAATCTGTCTGTCGAAGCGTCCGGCTCTCATCAGGGCCTTATCCAGGATATCGGCACGGTTAGTGGCGGCAAGCACTATCACACCGCTGTTAGTTCCAAAGCCATCCATCTCGGTAAGAAGCTGATTCAAAGTATTCTCCCTCTCATCATTACCGGAGAATCCGGCATTCTTACCCCTGGCTCTACCCACAGCGTCTATCTCATCTATGAACACGATGCAAGGGGCTTTCTCCTTAGCCTGGGCGAAGAGATCCCTAACCCTGCTGGCACCTACTCCCACAAACATCTCCACGAAATCGGAACCGCTCATAGAAAAGAAAGGGACATTGGCCTCGCCAGCCACAGCCTTTGCCAAAAGGGTCTTACCGTTTCCAGGAGGCCCCACCAGAAGGGCTCCCTTAGGAATCTTGGCTCCCAAATCGGTATATTTCTTCGGGTTCTTCAGGAAATCCACGATCTCCATCACCTCTTCCTTAGCTCCATACAGACCGGCCACATCCTTGAAAGAGACATTTACCTTATCCTTGTCTGCCAATTTGCCCTGCGCCTTCCCCACATTGAATGGGTTCATACCGCCTCCCTGACCTCCCTGGCCTCCCATAGGACGCAAGGAACGGAACATCATCACATACATCAGGATGAGCAGGACTATGGGGAAAATCCACTCCAGTATTCCAGACCAGAAGTTATTACTCTGAGATACAGTCAGTTTCACCTGTGAGCCGGATGGCAGAAGAGAATTCAGGGTGGAGAACTCCTTCTCCACGTCGAAATGGTCACTTACCAGGAAAATATAGTGCGGAGAACGGGACGGAACTTTCTGTCCGAAATCCTCCTTATACTTTTCCAAACGCTCGTTTTTAAGGGTAACCATACCCTTATACTCATTACGGATGAAGTTAACCTCCTTGACATCCCCCTCCAATATCATCTCCTGGACCTTAGCCCATTCAGTCTTCTGTGGGTTCGAGCGGGAATTATCCCTGAACATCAGCACAAAGATACCCCCTACCAGAAGAATATATAGCCAGGCCAGATTCAGCCTGACTACCTTAACTTTTTTATTTTTTTTACTCATTAATCGCTGTAAGTTTTTCGGGGAGCATCAGCCCAGAGATCCTCCAATCTGTAAAATTCCCTATACTCCTTCTGGAAAATGTGGACCACTATATGTCCGAAATCCAAAATGACCCAAAAGGCATTCTCCAGTCCCTGAGTACGTAAAGGCTTGATACCCAACTTCTCCTTAGTCTCCTTTATTATATTGTCAGCTATAGCTGAAACCATAGTGGAAGAAGTACCGCTACATATTACAAAATGGTCGGTAATAGCTGTACCGACACTGCGAAGGTCCAAAGAGCAGACATCCTCCCCCTTCTTATCGAGGATGGCGTCAGCTATGACCTTAATTTCCTGTTCTACCATATATAAGAAATAATGTATATTTGCACACAAAGATACAAAATTTAAACCACTAAGAAAATGTCACAGATAACTTGGCATAAAAGTCTGAAATCTACCAATACAGAGCTCCGTGAGCATATATCCGAATATGACAATCTGTCAGTGGTAGCCACCGTAGAGCAAAGAGCCGGAAGAGGACAAGGGGACCACAGCTGGTACGCAAGCCCTGGAAAGAACCTCACCTTCAGCATAGTCTTCAAACCAGAGCGGCTAAACGCAGCAGATGCCCTATATCTAAGCCGCATCACTACCCTATCCCTGCTCAGCTACCTGAAGAATAAAGGCGTGGAAGCCCGCATCAAATGGCCTAACGACATCTGGGTGGGAGAGAAAAAGATATGCGGAATCCTGATAGAAAACATTCTGAACGCCCAGTGGGTCGAAAGCTCCATCATAGGGATTGGCCTGAACCTGAATGAGGAAAACTGGCCTGAAGAACTCCCTAACCCAGTGTCGCTGCACGAACTGACGGGAAAGCTGTACGACATCAAGGCAGAATTGGCAGAATTCCATAAAGAATTTTGCCGCCACGCACAGATGTTGGATAGCGAAGACGGCAAAAACTATCTCTGTAAAGAATTCAAGGCCAATGTTTTCAGGCTGCCTGAAGGGCTCGAACTGTAGCTATCGGGTCAGGTGAAGAGAGCACTGCGCTGCCGGCCACCACTATGTCCACTCCGGAGCGAGCCAGAGTCCCGACATTAGTGCTATCCACTCCCCCATCCACTTCTATGAGGGTCGAGGCCCCTTTTCGGACTATTTCAGCGCGGAGCTTGCTCACCCTGTCTATGGTCTCATAGATAAACTTCTGCCCCCCGAAACCGGCGAACACTGACATAATCAGAAAGAAGTCCACTTTTCCTATGTACTTGAAGAGTTTCTCGACCGGAACGTCAGGATTGATGGCCAAACCCACTTTCATTCCCAGTTTTTTAGCAGCCCTGATAGCTGAGGAGGTCTTCCAGCCTGTAGCTTCCAGGTGGAAACTTAGCATATCCACTCCAAGTTCAGCAAGTCGGGAGAACCATTTTTGAGGATTCACCACCATAAGATGGGCATCCAAAGGTATGCTGACAGCATTGCTGACGGCCTCCACCACCGGAAAACCGAAGGAAATGTTAGGCACCAGCGTACCATCCATAATATCCAGATGAAGATAGTCCGCGCAGGAATCTATCATCTTAACATCCTTTTCCAAATGCAGGAAATCGGCAGTCAGAATAGAAGGGGCGACTTTCATATCATTTAAAATTAAGCACTACATCTTCCAGATGACGGGCAAATTTCTCCAGGCTAAGCAGGTCCAGTTTCTCTCCGGGAGCGTGAACTCCCCTGAGGGTTGGCCCGAAAGATATCATATCCAAGCCAGGGAATTTCTCCAGAAACAAACCACATTCCAAACCGGCGTGAATGGCGAGCACCAGAGGCTCCTGCCCGAAAAGCTTCTTGTATGAAGCCACACACTGTCTGAGTATGTCCGAATCCACATTCGGCCTCCAGCCAGGATAACGATTCATATGTTTCACCTCAGCGCCACCCAGACTAAGCGCAGCTTCAACCTTATCCGCGATAAAATCACACTCTGAATCAGTGCTGCTCCTCTGACTCGTACATACCAGGATAGTATTGCTCTCGAAATCAGTCTTGACTGAGGCCAAATTGGTAGAGGTCTCCACGAAATCCTTAATATCCTGACTCATTGAGATCACCCCGTGAGGGCAGGCCAGAAGCGAAGCTATAATACGGCAGGCTTGATGGGAAGCCATAGGCTTGTGGGCACAAGGATGACAAGGCTGCTTGCTTTCGAAGACAAGTCCGGGGTCGCTTTGTCTGAATTCCTTTTTGACAGCCTCCCCGAAAGCCTCGAACTCCGCCTTGAGAGCCTCCACATCCTTCGTGGCTACTGCGGCCACACACTCCCTGGCTATGGCGTTATGCTTGCCACCACCATTGATCTTGATAAGCTGAATGCTATCTCGAACCCTGTAGAGGAAACGCAGCATCAGCAGCACGGTATTCGCGCGGCCCTTGTTTATATCATCTCCACTATGCCCTCCCAGAGCTCCGGAAATGCTTAGTTTAAGCCTGCTATACCCTTCCCGAATCTCCTCATTGTCAAAGTGATATACCGCCTCGGTAGTAACTCCGCCAGCGCAGCCTATAAACATCTGCCCCTCGTCCTCGGAATCCAGGTTAATCAGGGTCTTTCCCGTGAAAAAGCCCTCCTGCATCGCCTCAGCGCCATCCATTCCCGTCTCTTCGGAGATAGTGAAGATGCACTCCAGCTTAGGCAAGGCCAATTCACTTTCCAGCAATGCCAGACTAGCGGCAATCCCTATGCCGTCGTCAGCTCCCAGGGTAGTGTCCGGAGCTATAAGCCAGCCGTCCTGCTCCAGGTAGCGAATAGGGTCCTTCGTAAAGTCGTGCTGCACCCCTTCGTTCTTCTCACAGACCATATCCTGATGCGACTGCAGAACCAAAGTCGGCACATTTTCCTTTCCGGGAGCAGCCTCCCTTGTAATGCAAACATTACCTATCTCATCTCTTTTCGCGGCCAATCCTCTTTTCTCTGCCCAATCCAGCAGATATGCGGTCATCGCCTCCTCGTGACCGGACTCGCGAGGAATACAAGTAATTTCCTTGAAGATTTCAAGGATCCTTTTCTCTATCATATATATGAATTTTAATGTCTATCAGCTTGCAGGATACCTTCGAGATCTTGAACATAAGTCTTGAACATCCTGTCTGTACTCATCAAATCGCATACCGTATTACAAGAATGTAGTACAGTAGAGTGATCTTTTCCTCCAGTTTTCGCTCCGATTACTGAAAGCGAACAATTAGGAATGAGATTTCTGCAGAGGAACATCGAAATCTGACGCGCCTGAACGAGCTGACGCTTGCGGGAATGAGACACCAGATCATCCTGGGCGATGTGGAAATACTCACACACCACACTTTGAACTTTCTCTATGGTGAGGTCACTCTTCTGCTCGCTGACTATCTTATCCAGTATCTTAGCCGCCATCTCGATGGAGCAATCCTCGTGAGTAAAGGTGGAGTAAGCCATAAGGGATACCAAAGCCCCTTCCAATTCACGGAAATTACTCTTCACATTCATAGCTATGTACCTGAGCACCTCGTCAGGGATAATCAGTCCCTCTCTGTGACACTTGGATTGAAGCATACTCAGACGGGTATTATAGTCCGGAGCCTTCAGCTCTACGGAAAGTCCCCATTTGAATCTGGACAGAAGTCTCTCCTCGAAATTCTCAAGTTCCTTAGCAGGTCTGTCAGAGGTGAGGATAAGCTGCTTGCCGTTCAGGTGAAGATGATTAAAGATACTGAAGAAAGCGCTCTGGTTACCCTGTCCCCTCATATCCTGAATGTCGTCCACGATCAGCACGTCTATCTTCATAAAGAAAGAGAGGAAATCCGTGAGGACATTCTTCTGGGTGGCATCCATATACTTGGTCTTGAATTCAGTACCGGTCACATAGAAGACTATGCTCTCAGGATACTTCTCCTTGATGGCATTACCAATGGCCTGGGAGAGATGAGTCTTTCCAAGTCCGCAGCCACCGAAGATAAAGAGAGGGTTAAAAGGAGTCTGGCCAGGCTTAAGGGCAATCTCCTTTCCGGTAAGGATACCTATCTTATTACACTCGCCTTCCACCATAGTACTGAACCTGTAGTCAGGACTGAGCCTAGGGTCTATCTGGAGTTTCTTTAGTCCCGGCAAAACCATAGTGCCGTTAGAGCCGGCGGCCTTAACGGTGTTAAGGGAGATGGACTTGTTCGTAGCCACAGGACCTGCTGCCCCGTCTATGAGGACTGAAGACTGCCCCTGCACCGGAGCCACCATATATCTGAGCTTGGCATTCGGACCTATCACCCTTTTCAATGTACGGGAGATAAGATCCAGGAAATTCTGCTCCAGGTAGGTGCAATAGAAAGAAGTAGGTACCTCCAATACCAGAACGTCATCACAAAGACTCACGGACCTGATAGGTTTAAACCAGGTCTCGTACTGCTGCGGAAGGATATTATTCTGAATTATGCGCAGACAATCCTCCCAGACATCTATGTGTCTTGACGTATCTTGCATTATACTTCTTTGATTGGGGAAGGCAAAGGTGAGGCAAAAAAAGATTATAAAAAAATATATTTCCTATTGCATAAATGAAATTTATTTATAAACCTCATTCGGCTTCAATTTTCACCAAAAATGCATCCGGATATTTTTTCTTAATCTCAGGCAAATTCTTCTTTACATCCTCAGGGGAATCAGAAAGAGATATTACATATTTATAGTACTTGCCCGACTTTTTCACATAGGGCTTGTAGCCGAGAATACGGCTGTCATTATCGGGAAGAAGGCTTTTCAAAGAGAAAATCTGAATACCATAAAGGGGCTTATTATCAGATACTTGCGCCTTAGAATCAAGTTTAGCATCAATAGAGACGCTGCCGTCATAAGCCTTCTTATACTCCTCAAAGGCATTCAAGAGTCTTTTGGCCAATTCTTCCCTTTCAGCGCCCTTTTTGAGTTTGGCGAGATCCTCCGGATTGGAGATAAAGCCAAGCTCCACGAGCACCGCTGGCATAGTGGTCTTCCAGAGTACATAGAAGGGGTCCTGGCTCACTCCGCGGTTCACGGAAATTGGCCCGCCCTTAAGCCGGGAATTAATCTGCTGCGCAAACTCAATGCTCTGTTCCAAATGAGCACTCTGCATCATAGTCATAAAAATGTAGGAACTCGGATCGTCAGGATCGAAACTGCTCTGCTGGGCATTGTAGCTCTCGTCGAGCAGAACCACGGAGTTTTCACGCTTCACGAGTTCGAGGTTGGCCTTATAAAGATCGCGGTTCTTCTGGGAAGATTGTCCCAGAACGTGGGTGGAAAAGCCGGAAGACTTTGGGGAATACGCAGAATTGATATGAATGGAGATGAAGAGGTCGGCATCGTTACGGTTAGCTATCTGGGCCCTTTCGTCCAGGGAGATGAAGCGGTCATCCCTTCTGGTCAGTATGACCGTCACTTCAGGATGAGCCTGCTTGATGAGTTTTTCAAGCCTTAGAGCTATGTCCAGAGTAAAAGTCTTCTCGAAAGTCTTGCCGTCTTTACTTACTGCCCCTGGGTCCTTTCCCCCGTGCCCGGGATCCAAGACCACTGTCTTAAGAGAGAGATCATTCGAGGCAAAAGCTCTCGGAAGCAGCAGAAAAAGCGAAAATAAAAGGACTGCGATGCGTTTCATCTTGGGAAACTTGGAATAATGTTTTATCTTTGCGAGATTGCAAATTTAGGAAAAATTGCGCAAACACAGATATATATACGGAGTCTTTCTGACACTTCTCTGTCTTCTATGCTGCACGGAGCTTTTCGCGCAAAGGCCCAGGCGTGGAGTCAGCCCGCTTGCAGGAGGGGCTAGGCCAAAGAAGGAAGCAGCAGCTCCGGATTCGGCGCTGCTGGCTAGAAAGGACAGCCTGGCCAGGGCCGATTCCCTATTCCGCGCAGATTCCCTGAACCAGTTAAATAACAGTTCCCTCAAGCAGCCGGCCTTCTCCAATGCCAGAGATTCCATAGTGGAAGTCTTTAGCGATGGCAAAAGGATGATATACTACTATGGAGACGTTACGGTCAAATATCAGGATATGACCCTGACCGCGGAGAGGATGGACTATGATATGAATACCGGAATAGTCTATGCCAGAGGTGTGCTGGATACCTTAACGGGAGAATGGAAGGGACTTCCGGTGATGACCCAGGGCAAGCAGTCCTATAAGATGCACGAACTAAGGTATAATTTCAACAGCCAGAAAGTCAGCATCAAGAAAGCCCTGACTCAGGAAGACGAAGGTCTGCTTCACGGAGAACACGTGAAGATAATGCCGGACAAGAGTATGAATGTGGAGCACGGAAAATACACCGTTTGTGACCTGGAACACCCGCATTACTGGATGGAACTCTCAGTGGCAAAGGTAGTTACCAAGCCTACGAGAAAGACGGTTTTCGGTCCGGCCCACCTGGTGATAGCTGACGTGCATAT
Source organism: uncultured Bacteroidales bacterium (assembly GCA_945983015.1). Lineage (GTDB taxonomy): Bacteria > Bacteroidota > Bacteroidia > Bacteroidales > UBA932 > Cryptobacteroides. The sequence goes on along the minus strand of CAMFSN010000001.1, from coordinate 698 downwards.
CCCCTTTCTAGCCATTCCTTTCGGCTTCATCCCTAAAAAACCGGAAAGGGCCACGGGCCTGCTTATGCCAAGTTTCGGAGAGGAGACCGCCCGCGGATTCTATATGAGGGATGCGGGTATGTACTTTGTCTTCGGGGATTACCTGGACCTCTCGGTCACGGGAGACTACTACACCCTGGGTTCCTGGGCCCTGGACGTAAACTCCAGATATAAAATCAATTACAAATGCACCGGAAACCTATCCCTCACCTACTCCTACGACCAGACAGGAGAGAAGGGAGCTCCGGACTTTTTCTCCACCAGTAACTTCGGAGTCAAGTGGAGCCATTCTCAGGATTCCAAGGCCAGACCTGGAACCAGTTTCAGTGCATCGGTGAACTTCTCCAGCCCTTCGAACAGCCGCTATAACTCCCACTCGGTGGATGAAGCCCTGCAGAACCAGATATCTTCCTCCATATCTTATTCGAAGAACTGGAACGGAAAGGTGAACCTCTCCGTCAATATGCTGCACAATCAGAACTCCAGGGACAGTTCCTATACCTTTACACTGCCTAACATCAGCCTAAGTGTCAGCACTTTTTATCCTTTCAAACAGAAAAACAGGGTGGGTAAGGAAAAGCCTTGGGAGAAAATCTCCTTCGGCTACAACACCTCTTTCCAGAACAAGATCAGCTTTAAGGCGAAGGAGTTCAATCAGC